>DATDQT010000091.1:0-35705 GCA_035292085.1 bacterium | reverse complement strand
CGTCGCACGTCGGCATCTACCTCGGCGACGGCAAGTTCATTCACGCGTCGTCCAGTCAGGCGCGCGTGATCGTCACGCCGCTCGATGATCCCTACTATGCCGCCCGCTTCCTCGGGGCCCGCCGGCTCACGAAACCCTGATCGGCGATGGTGGATCGTGGATGGTTGATGGTGGATATCAAGGGAACACAGGGTGGTGCAAGAACCTGACAGGTAGACGTGACCAGCACTCCACCATCCGCCATCGACCATCCACCATCCTCCCAGGCCCGCCCCCGTGTCTTGATCCTCGGGGCCGGCGGCCGCGACTTTCATAACTTCAACGTCCGGTATCGTCATGACCCCGGGGCGGAGGTCGTCGGGTTCACCGCCACGCAGATTCCCGATCTGGAGGGCCGGGTCTATCCGCCTCAGCTGGCCGGGCCCTTGTATCCCTCCGGCATTCCGATCTACGCCGAAGAGGCGTTGCCGGTCTTGATCGGGGACCTGCGCGTCGACGACGTCGTCTTTGCGTACAGCGATGTCTCCCACGACCACGTCATGCATGTCGCGTCCATCGCCCTGGCTGCGGGAGCCAACGTGGTATTCCTGGGTCCCGGGGCGACGATGCTGGAGGCCGCGGTGCCGGTCGTCAGCGTGGCCGCCGTCCGCACCGGCGCCGGCAAGAGCCAGACGACGCGGCGCGTCGCCGAGATCTTGAGGCGGCGCGGGCGGCGCGTGGCGGTGGTCCGCCATCCGATGGCGTACGGCGACCTCCTGAAGCAGCGGGCCCAGCGGTTTGCCACGCTGGCCGACCTCGACGCGGCCGGCGTGACGATCGAAGAGCGTGAGGAGTACGAGCCCCATCTGCGGAGGGGCTCGGTGGTCTTTGCCGGGGTCGACTACGAGGCCGTCGTGGAAGCCGCGCAGGCGGAGGCGGACGTTATCGTCTGGGACGGCGGCAACAATGACTTTCCGTTCCTGCGCAGCGACCTGCACATCGTGGTGGCCGATCCCCTGCGCGCGGGGCACGAACTGACCTACCATCCCGGCGAGACGAACGTCCGGATGGCCGATGTGGTCCTCATCAACAAGGTCGATATCGCCCGTCCCGACGACGTCGAGCGCGTGCGGATCAACGTCCGCAGCGTGAACCCGGACGTCACGATCGTCGAGGCCGCATCGCCCGTGCAGGTGGAGGGAGGCGAGCAGATCACCGGCCGGCGGGTGCTGGTCGTCGAGGACGGGCCGACATTGACCCACGGCGGCATGGCATTCGGCGCGGGCGTGGCGGCGGCCCGGCAGTTCGGCGCGGCCGAGATCGTCGACGCCGGCCGGTACGCCGTCGGCTCGCTCCGCGACGTGTACCGCGCGTATCCCCACCTGGGCGCCGTGCTCCCGGCCATGGGCTACGGGGAGGTGCAGATCCGGGAACTGCAAGAGACGATCAACGCCGCCGATTGCGACCTGGTCGTCATCGGGACGCCCGTGGATCTGCGTCGCATCATGGACCTCACCCGGCCCGCCGTCCGCGTGCAGTACGAGTTGAAGGAGCTCACCACGCCCGACCTGGACGATATCGTGGGGGCGTGGTTGGAACGGAGGGGTTGACAACAACGATGCGCGGAAGAGACTTCCTCTCGATCGACGATCTCAGCAGCGAGGAACTGTCCCATCTCCTCGCCTATGCCACCGAACTCAAGGCCGCGTCGCGAGCCGGGGAGGCCGCGGCGCCGCTCGCCGGCAAGACGCTGGCGATGGTGTTTGAGAAACCCTCGCTGCGTACGCGGGTCACCTTCGAAGTCGGGATGTGGCAGCTCGGAGGCCACGCCGTGTACCTGGGGCCGCAGGATATCCAGATGGGGACGCGCGAGAGTGTCGGTGACGTCGCCCGGAACCTCGAACGGTGGGTCTCGGGGATCATGGCGCGGACGTTCGCGCACCAGACGCAGGAGCAACTCGCCGCCGGCGCCGCCGTCCCGGTGATCAACGGGTTGTCAGACGTCGAACACCCGTGTCAAACCCTCGCCGATCTGCTCACGATGCTCGAGCACTACGGACGCCTGGCCGCCCTCCAGGTCGCCTGGCTCGGCGACGGCAACAACGTGTGCCACTCCCTGCTCCTGGGGTGCGCGAAGGTGGGAGCCCACCTGCGTGTGGCCACTCCGCCGGCCTACGCGCCCCGCGAGGCGGTCGTGCGCCGGGCGGAGGAGATCGGCGGGGTTACCGGCGCGCGGATCGCCGTGGGCACCGATCCGGTCGCGGCCGCGGCGGGGGCCGATGTCGTGTACACGGATGTCTGGACGAGTATGGGTCAGGAAGCGGAACGCGACGCGCGGCACCGGGCGTTCCGGCCGTATCAAGTGAACGCGGCACTGCTGGCGGCCGCGGGCGGCCGGGCCGTCGTGATGCACTGCCTGCCCGCCCACCGCGGCGAGGAGGTCACCGACGACGTGCTGGATGGTCCGCAGTCCATCGTCTTAGACCAGGCCGAGAACAGGCTGCACGCGCAGAAGGCCCTGCTGGCTCAGGTCCTGTGACCTTACAATGAAGCTGGAGACGATGGGCGCTGGCGGGCGAGGGTTGTGATGCCAAGGATCGGGCCGTTTGACATCCTGGATATCCTGATCGTCACCGTGCTGATCTATCAGCTGCTGATCCTCATTCGCGGGACCCGGGCGGTCCAGCTCGTATTCGGCCTGGTCATCCTGGTGTTTGCCTACGTGCTTAGCCAGGCTCTCGGCCTCTACACGCTGCAGTATATTCTGGGCTACGTCGGACTGGTCGTCCCAATTGCCTTGTTGGTGATTTTCCAGCCGGAGCTTCGCCGCATGCTTGAGCAGCTGGGGCGCGGCGGCGTGTTGGTCAGCGGGTTCGCGCCCCACGGACTCGGCCGTGAGGAGATTATTCGTCTGGTCAACGATGTCGGCCGGGCCGCCCGCGTGTTGTCCATGCGGAAGATCGGCGCCCTGTTTGTCCTCGAGCGCCGGACCGGGCTGGCCGACTACATCGAGACCGGCATCAAAGTCGACGCCCTGGTGACCGTCCAGCTGCTGATCAACCTGTTCTTCCCGAACTCCCCCCTGCACGACGGGGCGGTGATCATCCGCGGCGACCGCGTGGTAGCCGCCGGCTGCCTGCTGCCGTTGAGCGAGAATCCCGCCCTCAGCCGCACGCTGGGCACCCGCCATCGGGCTGGACTGGGCATTGCCGAACAAACCGACGCCGTCGCCGTCATTGTGTCGGAGGAGACCGGGACGATCTCCCTGGCGCGGGACGGCGATCTCGTGCGGGGCCTGTCGGAGGAAGAACTCAAAGGCGAACTGTTGAGACTGTTCGTCGGCCAGCCGACCGCGCCGGCGAGGCGCTGGCGCCCGTGGCGCGCGGCTCCCGCTCCCGACCACGGGCTGCGGACAGGCTCCGGGCCTGCGGCCCCCTCGACACGCTCCGGCTCACTCCGTTCGGGTTCAGGGCCCACGGCCGGGCAATGAGGCGATTTTTCAATGAGCGCAATCTCTACCTGCTGTTCTCCCTGGTCATCGCCACCGGCCTGTGGTGGTATGTGGCCAGCGTCCGCAATCCCCGACTCGAGCGTGCGACCGCCAAAGCCGTGCCCGTCGTGCCGACCATCGTGGGTGAGCCGCGCTTGGGGTACAGCCTGTTAGGGGTCCAGGTCACGCCGGCGGCGGTGTCGATCAGAGGAGAGCCCCAGCAGGTGGAATCCGTCCAGCGTGTGACCACCGAACCGATCAACATGACCGGGGCCACGCGGGACATCGTGCAGGATGTGGCCGTCATCGCGCCGGCGGGCACCGAGGTCGGGGTGCGGGTGAGGGTCTCAATCCAGATCGCCCCCGCCATCGCCATCACGGTGCTGCGCGGCGTCCGCGTGCAGGTGGTGGGTGCTCCTCCGGGTACGGCGGTCGACCTGCAGCCGGCCACCGTTCAGGTCCGCGTCTCGGGCCCTGTGTTGCTCGTGACGCGACTGCGCGCGGATGAGTTCACCGCCACCGTGCAGGCCGCGGATCTGGCCGCCGGACAGCATACGCTCCCCGTGCGCGTGCGTGGACCCGCGGAGGTCGAAGTGTTCGACATCCAGCCGGCGCAGATCGTTGTCACGGTCCGGCGCGGCGGATAAGTGGACACGCGTCTGTTCGGGACCGACGGCATCCGCGGCGTCGCCAACGCCGACCTGACTCCGGAGTTTGTCCTCCGCGTGGGCCGGGCCGCCGCCGCGGTCCTCGCCCCCGGCGGAGGCCGGTTTCTGATCGCGCGGGACACACGGCTGTCCGGTCCCATGCTGGAGGCCGCGCTGACCGCGGCGTTGACGGCGGCGGGGGCGTCGGTCCTGCGCGCGGGAATTCTTCCGACCCCGGGGGCCGCCTACCTCACGCGGCAGGCCGGGGCGACCGCGGGCGTGGTGATTTCGGCCTCACACAATCCGATTGAAGACAACGGGCTCAAGTTTTTCAACGGCGACGGGTTCAAACTGCCCGATGCCGCCGAGGACGCGATTGAGGCGGCGATGGGAGACGGTATCCCCGCAGCGGCCGGGCATCCGGCCGGTGTCGAGGACATCCCCGACGCGGTGGAACAGTACGTCGAGTTCGTCGCCTCGCTGGCCGCAGCCTCGCTGGCCGGCCTGCGTGTCGTCGTGGACTGCGCCTACGGCGCGGCCTGGCGCGCGGCACCGAAACTGTGGCGCCACCTCGGCGCGACCGTGATCCCCCTCAACGACGAGCCGGACGGCGGCCGGATCAACGTCGCGTGCGGCTCGACGCATCCGGACGTCGTCAGCCAGGCCGTACTCGAGCATGCCGCCGACGTCGGATTCGCCCACGACGGCGATGCCGATCGCGTGATCGCGGTCGATGACACCGGACGCGTGATCGACGGGGACGCCATGATGGCCGTGTGTGCCCTGCACCTCGCGGCGCAGGGCCGGCTGGCCGGCCGGCGGGTGGTTGCGACGGTGATGTCCAACTTCGGGCTGGAGGCGGCCCTCCAGCGGGCGGGGATCGCGCTGGAGCGCACCGCCGTGGGTGACCGGTATGTCCTCGAACGGATGCGCGAACTGGATGCCAGCGTGGGAGGGGAGCAGAGCGGGCATCTGATTTTCCTCGACCACAGCACGACCGGGGACGGGCTCATCACCGCGGTCCAGGTCACGAACGTGATGATGGAAACCGGCCGCCGGCTCTCGGAGCTGGCCTCGGTGGTGGAACGGTTTCCGCAGGTCTTGCGGAACGTGCCGATCCCAGACGGCGCACGGTTCGGAGTGGATCCAGCCGTCCAGACGGCGGTCGATGCCGCCGCGCGCGCGCTGGGAGACCGCGGGCGCGTGCTGGTCCGTTCGTCGGGCACGGAACCGCTCGTGCGCGTCATGGTCGAAGCCCATGACGCCGCCACAGCCGATCGCCTCGCCGCCGGCCTGGTCGAGGTGGTCCAGCGCTCCCTTGCGCGGCACTAGTCCTATTCCCGCCGTCGATCTCCTCGGTGTCCGTGTACACCGGATCACGCTGGGCGATGCCGCGCGGGCCATCCTCGATCTCGCGCAGGCAGGGGGAGCGCATCAGATCGTCACCCTCAATGGGGCGATGCTCGCCGAGGTCTCATCCCACCCAGAACTCCGGGCGATCGTTAATCGTGCCACGCTGGTGATTCCTGACGGCGCCGGGGTCCTGCTCGCCGGCCGCATCCTCGGATTCCGGCTGCCCGAGCGGGTGCCGGGCATTGATCTCGTCGATCGGGTGTGTGCGGAGGGTGCCGGGCGGTCGCTCCGCATCTTTTGTCTGGGCGCACGGCCTGGTATTGCGGCCGCGGCCGGAGAGACCCTCACAGCGCGCCATCGTGGGATCGCCGTCGTGGGCACGCAGGATGGATACTTTTCGGAGGCGGAGGACGCCGCGGTCACCGCGCGGATCCGGACGGCCGGGCCGCAGGTCCTTCTGGTCGCGATGGGTTTCCCGCGCCAGGAGCGATGGATTGCCACACACTTGCTCGAGCTGGGCGATGTCGTCTGTCTTGGGGTGGGCGGAACGTTCGACGTTCTGGCTGGGCGAATCCGCCGCGCCCCGGCGTGGATGCGCCGCGCCGGTCTCGAGTGGGTCTACCGGCTCCTGCGGGAACCCCGCCGCTGGCGCACAGCGGCAGTGCTGCCGGGTGTGCTGTGGCGTGCCGTCAAGGAACGATTTTCGAGGGGAAAGAAGGAACTGCAAGAGGGATAATGAAAAGTAAGCATCCGACGTCCGGAAGGGATCGTTTCTTGAGGAAGGAGGTGCATGTACGTAGGTACGGTGCCATAGCGCCTGGCCCCGAACGAAGCGGCCAATCGGATGGTGCGGATTCGGTCGACGAATCTGGCCGCTTCGTTCGGGGTGACGAGGGAGGGGAACTCGGAACCATCGGCGGGTGACCCTGGGTCCGGTCCCGGACCCGCACCGCTCCGGTGCCTGCCGGAGCCAAGACGGCCGACAAACCCCGCGAGCAATCGCGACCCAATAGGCTGTCGGGGACATGAAGGAACCGGTCGTAGGTCAGAGGTCGTAGGTCGTGAATTCGTCACGGTTCACGACCCGGCCGCTCTGCTCCTACGACCCACGACCCACGACCTACGACCATAAGTCAGCGTGCCCGCAAGGGCCGGAGGGTTCACTCTGCTATGTGCGGCATCATGGGGTACGTCGGCAGCCGGCAGGCGCTGCCGATTCTGATTGACGGCCTGCGCCGTCTCGAATACCGGGGATATGATTCGGCCGGCATCGCGGTGCTGGGGGAGGGGCACATCGAGGTGCGCAAGGCCGCCGGCAAGCTGTCCCGCCTCGAAGAGGTCACCTCCAATGGCAACGGACTCCTGGGCACGATCGGTATCGGGCACACCCGCTGGGCCACCCACGGGCTGCCGACCGACCAGAACGCGCACCCGCATACCGACTGCACCGGCACCGTCGTGGTCATCCACAACGGGATTATTGAGAACTTCCTGTCGCTGCGTGAAGCGCTCCAGGCGCGGGGGCACATTTTTCGATCGGATACCGACACGGAGGTGCTGGCTCATCTGATCGAGGAGGAGTTGCGGACACTGGACGCAGGACGCCGGGCTCCGTTAGAGGACGCCGTCCGCCGGGCGATCGCGCAAACCACCGGCGCCTACGCGATTGTCGTGATGTCGAGCGACCAACCCGACCGCATCGTGGCAGTGCGGCAGGTCAGTCCCCTGATTGTCGGGTTGGGTCAGGGAGAGACGATTCTCGCGTCGGACATCCCCGCCGTGCTGTCCCACACCCGCGAGGTCATGGTCATTGAGGATGGAGAGATGGCGGTCATCACCGCCGCGGGGGCATCGATTCAGACCATGACCGGCGAGCTGCGGCACAAGCAGCCGATGCATGTCACCTGGGACGCCACGATGGCCGAGAAAGCGGGATTCCCTCATTTCATGCTCAAGGAGATCCACGAGCAGCCGCGGGCCATCCAGGAGACGATGATGGGGCGGCTCGATGCCGAAGGCCGGGTCGAACTCGACGGCGTCCACTATCCCGGGGGGTTCGTCGAGGGGCTGCGGAAGGTCTGGATCACGGCCTGCGGGACGGCGTATCATGCGGGGCTCGTCGGCCGCTGGCTCGTCGAACACCTGGCGCGGATCCCGGTCGAACCGGACCTGGCGTCCGAGCTCCGCTACCGCGATCCGCTCATCGACGCCCAGACGCTGGCGATTACCATCAGCCAGTCCGGTGAAACGGCGGATACGCTGGCCGCGATGCGTGAGGTCAAGCAGCGGGGAGCGAGGGTGCTCGCCGTCACCAACGTCGTGGGTAGCACGGTCAGCCGCGAGGCCGACGACGTGCTCTTCATCCGTGCCGGACCGGAGATTGCCGTCGCCAGCACCAAGGCCTATATCACGATGTTGATTGCCCTGCAGATGCTGGCCATGGACCTCGCCCTGCGCCGCGGGGTGCTGCAGCCTCCGGCGGCATCGGCCCTCATCCGGGACATGAAGGCCCTCCCGGGGAAGGTCCAGGAGGTGCTTCGCCGGGAAGCGATGGTCGTCGACCTCGCCGAGCGCCTCGTCGGCGCCGAGCATGTGTTCTTCATCGGACGGGGCCTGGACTTTCCCGTCGCCATGGAGGGATCGCTCAAACTCAAGGAGATTTCCTATGTCCACTCCGAGGCCCTGGCGGCCGGGGAACTGAAACACGGCACCCTCGCCCTCATCACCGCCGGAACCCCCGTGTTTGCGCTGGTGACCCAGCGACACGTCTACGACAAAACGCTCTCCAACATCCAGGAGGTGAACGCCCGCGGCGGGGAGGTGATCGCCCTGGCCTATGACAGCGACGCCGAGATTGCGAAACATGCCGGCACCGTGCTGCGGATTCCCGACACGCTGGACCTGCTGGCGCCCGTGCTGGCCATTGTGCCGCTGCAGCTCTTCGCCTACTATGTGGCCCGCGCACGCGGGCACGACATCGATCAGCCGCGCAACCTGGCGAAGAGTGTGACCGTGGAATAGTCGTCGGTCCGCAGGGAAACCAACGAATCGGTGTTGAAGGTTACGATTCCTGAGGACCGACGGTGATCAACGAAGAGTTACTCCGGATTTTGGCCTGCCCGCTCGACAAGGCGCCCGTGGAACTGCACGGCGATCGTCTCGTGTGCAGTCAATGCGGCCGCCGGTATCCGATTCGCGACGGCATTCCCGTGATGCTGATTGACGAAGCCGAGATGCCGCCCGGACCCCCATCGTGAAGGTCAGGGGCGTCGGATCGGACATCGTCGAGGTGGCCCGCATCGAGCACGCGGTGGCCCGCTGGGGCGAATCCTTCGTCACGCGCGTGTTCACGAGGGCGGAGGATGAACGGGCCCGCCACCCGCGGGTCCGGAGCATGCGTCTGGCGGCACGCTTTGCCGCCAAAGAGGCGGTGATGAAAGCCCTGGGGCTGGGCTGGCGCGCGATGGCATGGCATGAAATCGAGGTCGTCAACGACCCGCTCGGCAAACCCATGGTGATGTTATGGGGCGGGGCGCGCGCGGCGGCCCAGGAGCAGGGCATCTCGGACGTGCTGATCTCACTGTCGCATACGCACGAGCTGGCGTTCGCGAGCGCCATCGCCGTGTCGAGCCACGAAGGAGGCCTCGGATGAAAGGGTTGATCGTGACCGCGGAGTGGGATCCGCGCCCGGACTACGCGGTGACCGCCGCGGAGCGGGACACACGAAAGGCGGTCACAGGGAGCAGTGTGTGGCGGCGGCCGAGCGCCGCGGTCATGGAGGTGACCGAGCCGGCCCTGGGTGCGAAGGACGTCCTGATTCGTCCCCGCGCCTGCGGCGTGTGCGGCTCCGACGTGCACTTCTACGAGACCGATGGCGACGGCTACATGCTGTATCCGGGGCTGACGCGTTTTCCGGTCGTCATCGGGCACGAGTTCTCCGGCGAGATCCTCGAGATCGGCCGGGAGGTGACCGACCTGCGTGTCGGCGATATGGTGACCTGCGAAGAGATGATCTGGTGCGGCGAGTGCACGCCGTGCCGCAACAGCTATCCCAACCAGTGCGAGCGGTTGGAGGAAATCGGGTTCACGATCGACGGCGCTCAGGCCGAAGCGATTGCGATCGGCGCAAAATACTGCTGGAAGATCAACGCGCTGGCCGAGCGCTACGGCAGTGAGGAGAGAGCCTATGAGGCCGGGGCACTCTGCGAGCCGACCAGCGTGGCCTACAATGCGATGTTCACGCGCGCGGAGGGCTTCAAACCCGGAGGACACGTGACCGTGTTCGGCACCGGGCCGATCGGGTTCGCCGCCATCGCGCTGGCGCGCGCCGTCGGCGCCGCCAAGATCATCGCGTTTGAAGTCTCTCCGCTGCGCCGGGACCTCGCGTTGAAGGTCGGGGCCGACGTGGTGCTGGATCCGGTGGCCCTGCGATCGCAGGGCACGTCCCCACGCGAGGCCATTCTCGATGTGACCGGCGGCGAGGGCGCCGCGATGCACGTCGAAGCCGCGGGAGCGCCGTCGCGGACCATCCCGGAGATGGAGGCATCACTGGCGATCGGCGGCAAGCTGGTCATGATCGGGCGGGCGGCCGAGCGCGCGCCGGTCTACCTGGAGCACTTCCAGACGCACGCGGCGCAGATCTACGGAGCCCAGGGTCATTCCGGGTACGGGAACTTCCCCTCCGTCATCAAATTGATGGCGGCGGGCCGCATTGATCTCACCCCCATCATCACCAGCCGTTTCACGCTCGACGACGGGGTGGCCGCGCTCCAGAAGGCAACCCGTCGCGAGGACGGCAAGATCATGATCCGATCTTGACTGCCGGAAACGGGAAGCGGCAATTCCCGATTCCTGGGTTTAGGCCATGTTCGAATTGTGCCCCTGCCTTGACTCGCTGTACGCCGGCGTGCCGGATGAGATCGCGCTGCGGTCGCTGGCGGACCTCGGGTTTCGGCACTTCGAATTCTGGGATTGGAGAACCCACGATCTGGAGGTGCTGGCGAAGGCCCGCGCGGCGTACGGCCTGCACCCGGTCGTGTTCAGCGCGAACACGTTCGCCGAGCCCCTGGTATCCACCCGCGCCCACCCGGCGGCGCTCACGCAGATCCGGCAATCGGTGGCACACGCCGCGCGCCTGGGCACGACCGCCCTGGTGATCCACGTCGGGTATGCCGCGGCTGGCGACACGCGCGAGAAGCAGTGGGAGGCGGCCGTCGCCGCGCTGCGCCGGGGAGGCGACCTCGCCGCGGAGGCCGGAGTCCAATTGCTCGTGGAGCCGCTCAACTCCGCCGTCGACCATCCCGGCTATTTTCTTGACTCTCTGTCGCAGGCCCGGAGGCTGCTCGAGGAGGCGCACCATCCCTCCATCCGGCTGCTGCTCGATGTGTACCACTTGTGGGTCATGCATCCAGACCTCTTGGCCGATCTGCCCGCTGTCGTGGCGATCACGGGACACGTCCACGTGGCCGACGCGCCGGGCCGGCACGAACCGGGGACCGGGACGATCCCCTGGCCGGCGGTGATGAACCTCCTCTCCGATGGCGGGTACCGCGGTCTGCTTGGGCTCGAATACTTTCCGTCCACAGACGTCTCGTCGAGTCTGCTCGCGTCCCGTCGCGTCTTGGGACTCGAATCACATGACACGCGGGACGCACACAGACGCAGCGGGACGCGATAAGACGATGATCTTCGCATTGAACGGCGCAACGACCGGCCCCGCGGATCTGCAGACGGACGTCGCCGCCGCGTCGGCGGCAGGGTATGCAGGCGTCGAGCTCCGCGACACCAAAGTGGAGGCATACCTTCAACGCGGCACGTCGACGGCCGATCTGCGTGAGCTGTGCCGCCGCGCCGGGGTGAGCGTCGCCAGCGTGAACGCGCTCGAGGACTCCACACTGTCGACGGGTCCGGCGAACGACGCCGTGATGGAGCGCTGCAGTCGGTTCTGCGCGTGGGCACGGGCCCTGGCCTGTCCGGTCGTCGTGGCCGTGCCGAGCGTCGGCGGGCCGGACCGGACGGACGTCGCCGGCCAGACCGCCGACGCCCTCAGACGGATGGGCGCGATCGCCCGCGCGCACGGCGTCCGCATCGGGTTTGAATTCCTGGGATTCCCGGCCTGCTCGGTCCGGACCGTGCATGAGGCCTGGGAGATCGTCGACCAGGTCGCCGACCCGGCGGTCGGCCTCGTGATCGATGCGTTTCACTTCTTTACCGGGGGATCGACGTGGGACATGCTGGACCGCCTGGACCCCAGCCGGCTGTTCATCGTGCACCTCGACGATGCGGAGGACAGGCCCGCCGCCGAGTTGGCGGACCGTCACCGCGTCCTGCCGGGAGACGGGGTCTTTCCCCTCAGGGAATTCGTGCGCCGGATTCGGGCGACCGGGTACGATGGCGTCTACTCGCTCGAGCTGTTCCGTCCCGAATATTGGGACTGGGATCCCTTCGATCTGGCGAAGACGGGTTTGAAGAAGATGGAGGCGCTCTTTGATCGAAATGTGGTGTCGTCATGCCGGTAAGAGTGGGGGTTGTGGGCGCCGGGTTCATCGGGAGGGTGCATGCCCTGAACCTGCGCAAGGACCGGCGAGTGCACGTGGCCGGCATCGTTGACGCCGTGCCCGCCGCGGCGGACAAACTGGCTGCGGAGGTGGAGGCGCCGACGTGTCCCGACCTGGCGGCCTTGCTCGACCGCGGGGTCGACGCCGTGTACGTCACGACCCCGAACACAACCCACGTGGAGCCGGTGTTGACCGCACTCCGCGCCGGGCTCCACGTGTTTTCGGAAAAACCCATGGCGACGTCACTGGACGGCGCCGCCCAGATTCGCGCGACTGCCGCCGCAAGCCGGGGCGTCTACCAGCTGGGGTTCAACCGGCGCTTTGCCAACGTGTACCGTTTTGCGAAAGACTTGATTGACGCGGGCCGCATCCTCCCCCTGGTCGCGCAGATGAAGCACAACCGCGGCGAACTGCAGCAGCCGCCGTGGACGTCCAATCCCAAGGTGACCGGCGGGTATCTCTATGAGACGCCGGTGCACCTGTTCGACATGGCGCGGTTTCTCTTCGGCGACGTCGTGGAGATCCAGGGCTGGGCGAGACAGAGCGTCTATCAGGAGCTCGACGGCTTCACCATGCTGCTGAAGACGGCGACAGGCGTCATCACGTCATTGACCAGCGTGGCCCACACCAGCTGGCTGTTCCCGTATGAACGCGTCGAGCTCTACGGCGTTCACGCGTCGGTCGTCACCGAGGAACTTGAGCGGGCCTGGTTCAGTCCCGGCATGCGGGACCAGGTCGAGGTCGTCGATTGCTTCCAGATGGCGTTCGAGCAGAAGTGGGGCTACGTTACCGAAGATCGGCTGTTTGTCGACGCGGTGCTGGGCGAACGGCCCCCCGCGGTGACGGCGGAAGATGGGTACAAGGCCACCGAGCTGGTGGAGGCATGCTACCTGGCGGTGCGCGAGAACCGCCCCGTGACGCTGCCCCTTCCGGAAACGGGAATCGGGAAACGGGAAACGGGCGAACCGAGTGGATAGTGTGCCTCCGGGGTTCGAAGCCCGAAGCCCGAAGCCCGAAGCCCGTCAGTTTCGCCTGCTCGTCGTCGACATCGACGGGACCCTGATCACCTCCGAGCGGAAGATTCCGGAAGCCGTCCGGCAGGCGGTCGCCGCGGCGCAGGCGCGCGGCGTCCGGGTGTGCCTGGCGACCGGGCGCATCTGGCCGTCGGCGGAGCCGTTCGTGCTGGGATTAGGCGCCGATCCGCCCGCCATTCTTGCCAACGGCGGGATCGTGTACGATTTTCGCGCCGATACTGTGCTCCGTCAGGTTCCGCTGGCGTACGAGCACGCCCGCGCGGTGCTGGAACTGCTGCGGACATTTCCCCAACTGCAGCCCCACCTGTACGCGAACAACCGCGTCTATGTCGGCCGGATGAACATCCACAGCGATCTGTACCGGCGGAAGGACCGGCTGGTGATTGAAGAGGTCGGCGACCTGCTCGCTTTTCTGCCGCGCGCCCCCACGAAGGTCCTGATTATTGGGGAACGGCACGCGCTGGTGGAGGCCGCGGCGGCAATCGCCCGTCTCCCGTACCCCATCAACATCGTTTTCTCCGAGCAGACCTACCTGGAGGTATTGCCGACCGGCAGTTCGAAAGGCGCCGCACTGGAGTTTGTCGCCCGGCTCCTCGGCGTGGGGCCCGACGCGATCGTCGCCGTGGGCGACAACCTCAATGACCAGGAGATGCTCCGGTTTGCCGGAGTGGGCATCGCGATGGGGAATGCACCACCGGAACTGCAGGCGCAGGCAGACTACGTCACAAAGACCAATGATGAGGAGGGACTGGCGGAGGTGATTCACCGGTTTATTCTGGACGGAGGGGAGGCAGGCTATGCGTAAGCTCACGCTAATTGCGCTATGTGTCATCCTGGCTGTCACGGTGCTCAGCGGCGTTGTCGGTGCGCAGGCGAGCCGGGTCGTGATCTACTCCGCGCTCGATGCACCGGTGACCAGCGAGGTCTTGAAGGCATTCGAGCGGGCGACCGGACTACGGACGGAGGCGCTGACGCTCGCCGCCGCCGGCACGCTCGCCACGCGCATCACTGCCGAGAGGGCGCGGCCGCAGGCCGACATCTTCCTCGGCGGCTCCGCCGACTTCCACGCGCCGCTGGCCAGGCAGGGCCTGCTGGAAGCCTACCGGTCGCCCGCACTGGCCGGGTCGGGAATCGCGCGCGAGTTCTACGATCCGAATGGGTTTTGGTACGGCTGGTACATCGGCGCGCTCGCCCTCATGTACAACCGCCAGCAACTTCCCAGCCGCGGCGGCCGTGCCCCCGCGACGTGGGATGACCTACTCAATCCGGCATTTCGCGGTTCGGTCGTCCTGCCTAGCCCCATCACGACCGGCGGCGGGTTCATCTTCGTCGCCGCCCAGATCTTCCGATTCGACCGGAATGAAGACCGCGCATTCGCCTACCTGAAGCAGCTGGCCGCCAACGCCACGTTTACGCCCACGGCGCCGGGAGGGATCACGCTGGTCTCGCGGGGGGAAGCGACCGTGGGAATGAACTGGGGCCACGACATCAGGTCGATGGCCGTGAACCAGGGCTTCCCCGTCGACATCGTGTTCCCGCCGGACACGGCAACGGAAATTGGCGCGGTGTCGATCATTCGGGGAGGTCCGAACCCGGAGGGCGCGCGACGCTTCGTCGACTTCATGCTGTCGCGGGTGCCGCAGGACATCAACGGAAAGTTCGGCCTCCGATATCCTACCCGTCCAGACGTACCGTCCCCGCTGGGCATGCCGCCGCTGTCGTCGCTGAAGTTCGTCCGGTACGACCGGCAGTGGGCCATCGACAACATGGCGCGCCTGCGGGAGAAGTGGCAGCGCGAGATCGGCCGATAGCGCACACAGACGGGGTCCGGGGTCTGATGTCCGAGGTCCGGCGACTGCCCGGATCAGCACCCGATCTTGGACACGGCCCCCGGATGCCGGACTCCGGACATCGGTAGTTCCACCGGACATGGCTGTCCTTTCGCGTCGGCTTCGCGTCTCTGTAGGAGATCCCGGCCTCCTTGCCGCCTTCGCCCTGGTCGCGGGGGTCCTGCTCATCTTCGTTTTCTATCCCGCCGCGCGTGTGATCAGCTATCCGGCGTTGACGGAGTACCTGGCGATTCCCGACCAGGCCCGTTGGATCGCCGCGCTGCGCAACAGCCTCCTGATGATGCTGCTGTCGACGGGGACGGCGACGGTGGTGGGATTCTTCTACGCGTATGCGACCAGCCGCGAGGATCTGCCGGGTCGCAAGGTGTTCCAACTGCTGTCGCTGCTGCCGCTGTTCGCCCCGCCGTTCATGGTGGCGTTCGCCTACATCCTGATGTTCGGCCGCCAGGGCCTCATCACGCGATCGGTGCTCGGGCTCGACGTCAACATCTTTGGGTGGCAGGGACTGTGGCTGGTCCAGACGGTGGCCTTCTTCCCGTACGCGGTCCTGATCATCAGCCAGGTGCTCGACGCGATCAACCCGACCCTCGAGCACGCGGCGCGCGATCTGGGCGCGACCGATACGACGGTCTTCCGGACCATTACGCTGCCCCTGGCGCGGCCGGGAATCGCCGCGGCCATGCTGCTGGTGGCGATCTCGGTCCTCGCGGACTTTGGGAATGCCGTGCTGATCGCCGGGAACTTCCCCCTCCTGGCGACCGAGGCGTGGTTTCGCATCGAAGGCCTCGGCGACCTCAGCGGTGCGGCGGTCGTCGTCAGCATGCTCATCGTGCCGACGATCGCGCTGTTTGTGCTGGAGCGGGTGTGGGTCAGCCGCCGTCTGTACACGGCCATCACCGGCCGTGGATCTCGCGTCCCGCGGCCGGCGACGCCGGGAGTGTTCAAATGGCCGCTGCTGGGCTTCTGCCTCGTGGTCGCGTTCTTCATCGGGATCGTGTATGTTGGTGTGCTGGCGGGGGCGTTTGCCCGCACCTGGGGGTATGATTGGACATTCACGTTCGACCACTGGCGACTCGCGCTGGCCCAGGGCGGCGATCACCTCATCAACAGCATCAAAGTCGGCGCGGGCAGCGCGCTGCTCACCAGCGTGATCGCACTGCTGGCCGCATTCGTGACCTCGCGGCGGCGGTACGGATTTGAACGGATCCTCGACTTCCTGGCCGTGCTGCCCGCCGCGCTGCCCGGGGTGTTCATCGGGGTAGGATATCTGCTCGCGTTCAACGCGCCGCCATTCGTCCTCGGCGGCACCCCCTGGATCCTCATCCTGGCGCTGACGTTCTGGCACATTCCCTTCGGCTACCAGGCCGCCGTGGCTGGAATGAAGCAGATCGACCGCTCCATCGAGGAGGCGGCGGCCGACCTGGGGGCCAGCGGGCTGCGCGTGCTCCGGGATGTCTACCTGCCGCTGCTGCGCGGGCCATTCCTTGCGTCCTTCGTGACGTCGTTCATCCGCGCCGTGACTAATCTCAGCATCGTGGTCTTCCTGGTCACCCCACGCAACCTCGTGGCCACGTACTCGATCCTCTCGATGATCGGCGGGGGGTTCTGGGGGGCCGCCGCCGCGCTAACCACCGCACTGCTGGCGGTGACCCTCGTGACGGTCACGCTGGCCAGGGTCGCGATCGGCCGCGGACTGCGCGGTCTGCCCACCGGCTGACCGATGGCCGACGTCCGCCTGGTGAACATCACGAAGCGGTTTGGACCGATGCTGGCGGTCGATGATGTCTCGCTGGACGTTTCCGACGGGAGTTTTACGACGCTGCTGGGACCGAGCGGGTGTGGCAAGACGACCACCCTGCGGATAGTAGCCGGCTTCTTTCAACCCGACGCCGGCGATGTTTTCATCGGGCGCGATCGGGTGAACGACCTGCCCCCGCACCGGCGCCGGACTGCCATGGTCTTCCAGGAGTACGCGCTCTTCCCGCACATGACCGTCTTCGAGAACGTCTCCTATGGCCTTCGCATGCGGGCCGTGCCCGCCGCGGAGACCCGCCGGCGGGTCTCCGACGTGATGGAATTGGTGGGTCTGCCTGGGGTGGGGGAGAAGTTCCCCTCGCGGCTGTCCGGCGGCCAGCAGCAGCGGGTGGCCCTGGCCCGCGCCCTCGTCGTGGAGCCGGAGGTGCTCCTGCTCGACGAACCGCTGTCCAACCTCGACGCCAAACTCCGTGTCCGCGTGCGGACCGAGATCCGGCTCCTCCAGCAGCGGCTGGGTATTACGGCCGTCTACGTGACGCACGATCAGGAAGAAGCCCTGGCGATCTCAGACCGCGTGGCCGTGATGAACCATGGACGGATCCAGCAGGTCGGCGCGCCGCTGGAGATCTATCACCGTCCCCAGAACCGCTTCGTGGCCGATTTCGTCGGGCTGGCGAATTTCATTGAGGCAGAGGGAATGGGGGACGGCACCGTCCGCGCCGGCGGCCGGATCCTGGGCATCCACGGACGGGCGGTGGGTCCGGTGACGCTGGTGCTGCGGCCCGAATCGGTGCAGATGCGGCGGCAGCTTTCCGCCGGCGCCAACGCCGTTCCCGGACGAGTGGCCGCCATGAGTTTCTTGGGGACGCTGGCCAGGTACTGGGTGGACGTCGACGGAACCCAGTGGATTGTCGACGTCCCATCGCCAGGCGATGACGTTCTCAGCGGAGACGTGTTTCTCGAGATTCCGCCGGAGCGAATCCATGTACTGCCCGAAGGCGGAAGGCAGCAGGCAGGTTGAGAGAGGAGCAGACAGATGTCAGGAAGCTGGAAGTTGCCCCCGCCAGGGGGGCACATGGACAGGCGCACGGGGATCTACCTGCAGACGATGACCCAGCGCGACATCGAAGACCGTCTCCGCACCAACGACGTGCTGATCGTGCCGCTGGGCGCGACTGAAGCGCACGGACCCAACGCGCCGATCGGCGAGGACATCTTCCTGGTGTCGCGGATGGCGGAGGCGGTCGCCGAACGGACGGGGTGCACCGTCTCGGAGCCGTTGTGGTGGGGATCCCACCCGTACCACCACCTGGGGATGCCCGGGACCGTGCCGATCCCCGAGGAGGTGTTCACGGCCTTTCTGCGCGCCATGATCGCCGGATTCTGGAACATGGGGTTCCGTAAGCAGATCCTGCTGAACGGGCACGGCCAGGAGTACGTCATTCCCACCGCGATTCACCAGTTCGGGAAACGCTACCGGGTGCCGGCGCTGATCGTCAACCTGAACTGGTACCATGCGGTCCCGGATGCCTTCAAACTGAAAGTCGACGGCGGCCCGTACGACACGCCCTTCATCCACGCCGATGAGGTCGAGACCTCCTGGTGTCTGGCGCTGTTTCCGGAACTCATGAAGCAGGAGTGGGCCGTGGACAACAATCCGTTTGGCTTCCTCCCCGAGGGGCACGTCGACAAGGCCGGAAACCTGCTGCGCCGGCCCATCAACTGGTACGGCCACATCGGCGCCGGGCCGATCGAGGTCAAGGCGTACATCGAGGGCGTGGTCGGCAAACCCTCGCTGGCCGCGGCCGAGAAGGCGCTGCCCGGCGTGGCAGCCCTGCTCGACTACATCGAGAAACTCGTGACCGACATTCTCAAGACTTTCCCCCCCGGTGCGCTGCCGCCGGTGGATCTCGTGACCGAGCGCGACAAGGAAGAGCTGGACCCCGTGCTCAAGGGACCGGCGAAGGGGGGGAAGTCGATCTATAGTCTCGGATGGCCACCGTGACCAGGGAATCCATCCAGGCATGTCATTGCGAGGAGCGGAGCGACGAAGCAATCTCGACACTATCGGACAGTACGAGATTGCTTCGCTGCGCTCGCAATGACCGATGAGGTTGAGTCTCGTCGTCTCCGTCGAAGAGACCGACTTCGAAGCGGCCACGCTGCGGGGGTCGTGGGAGCAGGGGATCCGTCTGGCCGCCGACCTCGGCTACGACGGCGTCGAGCTGGCCGTCCGGGACCCCGCGGCGATCGACGGGGACCGCGTAGAGGCGGCGGTGTCGGCGGCCGGCTTGGATGTGGCCGCGGTGGGGACAGGACAGGCGTACCTCCGCGATGGGCTCAGCCTCAGCAGTCCGGACGCAGGCATCAGAGCACGGGCCATCGAACGAGTTGGGAGGCACCTTGTGTTTGCGACACGTTTCCGCGCCCCCGTCATCATCGGATTGCTGCGGGGCCGGATCGACGCGGGAAAGGAGGCCACCGAGCGGCGGTTCCTCGACAGCCTCCGGCAGATCCTGCCGGCGGCGGAGGAGGCTGGCACGCGCATCCTGATCGAACCGATCAACCGCTCGGAAACGGACTACATCACGACGGTCGGGCAGGCCCTGGATCTCCTCGACCGGGCGGCCAGCGAGGCGCTGGGCATTCTGGCCGACACCTTTCACATGCACATTGAGGAGGTGTCCTCGACTGAGGCGCTGCGGCGCACGGGAACCCGGCTGGGACACGTCCATGTCGCCGACAGCAACCGGCGCGCGCCCGGCTGGGGCCACCTGGATTTCTCAGACATCGTCGCGACCTTGCGTGAGATGGGCTACACCCGATATCTCTCGGTGGAAATCCGTCCCGATCCGGATCCCGAATCGGCCGCCCGCCAGGCGATAGGCCACATGAGGGCGATCCTCGGCGGCGCTGCCCTCCCCAGGAAGTAGTTCTGAGGCACGAGGTACAAGGCACGTTCATCAAAGGAGGCGATGGCATGAAGAAGTTGGCACTCCCGCTCGTCGTGGCGCTCGTGCTGGCAACACTCAGCGCCGTGTCCGCCGCCCCCGCAGGGCGGGTGACCGTCCTGTGCAGCCCCAACCCGGCGTGGTGTGATGCGGTGCGGGCGGAATTTCCCAGGGCCACCGGAATCCAGGTGGACTTCGTGCGGTTGAGCTCGGGCGAGTCCCTGGCACGGCTGCGCGCGGAGCGGCAGAACCCGTCGTTTGACGTTTGGTTCGGCGGCACGGGTGATCCGCACATCGTCGCAAACGAGGAAGGCTTGACCGAGTTCGTACGGCCCGACGCCTGGGGCGACCTGCGCGCACAGTTCCGCGACGCGGTCACCGGGCCGCGCGGGCCGATGTACATCCCGCTCTACGCCGGCATCCTGGGATGGGCCCTCAATGAACGCCTGCTGCGGTCACGGAATCTCCCCACGCCGAGAACCTGGGATGACCTTGCCGACCCGCGGTACAAGGGGCTGATCGCGTATCCGAATCCCAACACGTCCGGGACCGGCTACACGCTGATCGCGACGCTGGTTCAGATCTACGGGGAAGAGCGGGCGTTCGATCTCTTGAAGCGCATCCACCGCAACATCACCGAATATACGCGCAGCGGGGCCGCCCCCGGCCAGCTGACCGGCCGCGGCGAGATCGCGATCGGGATCACGTTCATCCACGACGCGGTCGACCAGGTCCTGCAGGGATTCCCGATTACCTACAATGCCGCGTCCAACGGCACCGGGTACGAGATCGGCGGGCTGAGCCTGGTCAAGGCCACCCAGAACAGGGCCAACGCGATGGCATTCATCAACTGGGCCCTGACGCCGGCCGCCCAGACGCTGGCCGCGTCGCGCGGACAGTCGTACCAGATTCCGTCCAACAGCAAGACCCCCGTGCCGCGCGTGGCCCCGCGGTTTCAGGATTTCAACGTGATCCGGTACAACTTCCTGAGATACGGATCCCAGGCGGTGCGGGACGGCCTGGTCAAGCGGTGGACGGAGCAGGTGTTTCCGCTGCCGAAGTAAGGAGCCGGGGTTCGGTGTTCGAGGTTCTGGGTTCGCCACACCCCGGGTCTCCCGAACACCGAACCCCGAACACCGATAGTTAGGGTCTCATGGCACGCACAATAGCGCTCCCGCTCGCACGGTCCGCGCCCAACGCCACCCTGATCGTGTGGGGAGGAGTGACGCTCCTTGGATCACTGGCGCTGCCGTGGTCGCGCGCCGGGCGTGACTTGTTCGTCTTCGCTCCGGGGTCCACCGGCCTGGAACTCCTTCGCGGAGCCCCGCTGGTCGTCGCCGTTGCCGTGACCGCCGCGCTGGCGATATTGATCGGCACGGTTCCCCGGCCGCTGTGGGAGCGCGGCCGGCTGGCCGTGGGCCTCGGCGTGATCGGCGCGGTGCTGACGCTGGGGTACCTGTATGGTGCGGGCCAGCCGTCCGGTCCTGCCGCCGTGGCCGCCCTCTTCGGATTCCTCGCAATCCTCGGAGGGGGCATGGCGTGGTCGGGGATGCTGCGGACCGACGCATTTCTGGCGACGAGCATCCTCTGGATCGCCGCATTCGTGCTGCTGTTCATCCTCTACCCGTTGTGGACGGTGCTGCAGGCCAGCGTGCTGGTGAAGGGCGCACTCACGCTGGACGCGGTGCGGTCGACGCTGAAGTCTCCGGCCTTCTTCCTCTTGAACAACCCGGGCACACCGCGCAACGAGACGCTGGTCGCCGCCGCCGCCGGCATCACTGCCGCGGCCGCGGGGGGATTGTTCCGGTTGAGCCGGCGTCCGGTCACCATCGGCGGCGTGGTGCGCTGGACGGCCGGCGTCGGCGTGCTCGGCTGGGTGCTGGCGGTGCTCTATCTGGCCTTCGGCGCACTGCGTAACAGTGTGCTGCTGGCCATCGTCGTAGGCATCGCCGCGACGGCGCTGGGGTTCCTGTTCGCCCTGCTCGCGGAGCGCTCGCGGCTGCGGACGAAGCAGCTGCTGGGCCCGTTCTCGATCCTGCCGATCATCACGCCGCCGTTCGTGCTCGGCCTGGCCCTCATCTACATGTTTGGCCGGAGTGGGTTTGTCACGAAGGAGATCGTGGCGTTCGGGCCGCTGGGGGCCGCGGCGAGCGGGTTCCTGGCCACCGGAGTGTTCTTCGGCCCCCTTGGCGTTGCCGTCGCCCAGATCCTGGCGTATGCGCCGATCGCCTACCTCGTGCTCCAGGGGGTCGTGCAGGCCATGGATGCCGCGATGGAGGAGGCCGCCGAAACCCTGGGTGCGTCGCGCTGGCACGTGCTGCGCACGGTGATCTGGCCCCTGGCCCGCCCCGGCATCGCCAACGCATTCCTGTTGGTGGCCATCGAGAGTCTGGCGGACTTCGGGAACCCGATCATCGTCGGCGGGGGCGTGCCCTTTTTGGCGACGGAAGTGTTCTTTGCCATCATCGGACGATTCAATCCCAGCGAAGCGGCCGTCTACGGCGTGGTCCTGCTGATCATGACGCTGTCGATCTTTCTCGTCCAGCGCTACTGGATCGGCAGACGCTTTTACGTCACGATCACGGGAAAGCCGTCCGCGGCCCGACCCCGGCCGCTGCCTCCCGCACTGGACTACGCGGCGTCCGCAATTTTCCTGGGGTGGGTCCTGCTGATCCTGGCCCTCTACGGCTCGGTGTTCGTCGGCAGCGTGACCCGGCTGTGGGGATTCGACTACACGCTGACACTGCAGCACATCCGGGCGCTCTCCCCGACGGGGTGGCAGGTGTTTTGGACGAGCACCAAGCTCTCCGCCTATGCCGCCGTCCCGTCGATGCTGCTTGGATTCCTGATCGCCTACCTGGTGACGCGCGTCGATTTCCCCGGGCGCAACGGGCTGGAGTTCGGATCCATGCTGTCGTTCGCCGTGCCCGGGACCGTGATGGGCATCGGCTACATCCTGGCATTCAACCAGGGCGCGCTGTTGCTGACCGGTACGGAGTTGATCCTGATCCTGGCGTTTGTCTTCCGCAACATGCCCGTGGGCATTCGCTCGGGGGTGGCCGCCATCCACCAGATCGACCGGTCGCTGGAAGAAGCCAGCACGATGCTGCGGGCGAATTCGCCGACGACGCTGCGGCGGATCGTGATGCCGCTGATGGTCCCGGCGCTGCTGTCCGGGCTCGTGTTCGCGTTCGTGCGCGCGATGACGGCGATCAGCCAGGTGATCTTTCTGATCACCCCGGCCCACAATCTGGCCACGACGCAGATCCTGTCGTACGTCGAATACGGCAGCCTCGGCCGCGGGGCGGCCCTGGCGTCGCTGCTGACGGTGTTCATGATCGCCGTCGTGCTGGCGCTGTACGCGATCAACCGGCGCCTCGACACGCGGGCCGCCGCACGGGCCCTGATGCCCTGATGCCGGAAACGGGAAACGGGAAGGACAGGAGTCGCTGACATGGATCCTGCAGACACGCAGGCGGTCGCCGCGGGGCGGACACCCGACCCCGGACCCCGGCCGCCGGCAGTCCCGGTGCGCCTGGAGCGCATCACCAAGCGCTTCGGTTCGTTCGTGGCGGTGGAGGATCTCACGCTGACCATCCCGGCCGGCCAGCTGGTGACGCTGCTCGGGCCGTCGGGCTGCGGGAAGACGACGACGCTGCGCATGGTCGCCGGGCTGGAGCATCCGACCGCCGGCCGGGTCTGGCTTGGCGACGAGGACGTGACGCCGCTGCCGGCGAGCAACCGCAGTGTGACGATGGTGTTTCAGTCCTACGCGCTGTTCCCCCACCTCTCCGTGTTCGAAAACATCGCGTATGGACTGCGCATCGCCCGCCTCCGGGACGCGGACATCAGGGCCCAGGTGGCGGACGTCCTCACCCTGGTCGGGCTGCCCCAGGTCGAAGCGCGCTATCCCGCACAGCTTTCGGGCGGCCAGCAGCAGCGCGTCGCGCTCGCCCGTGCCCTGGTGATGAAGCCGAAAGTCCTGCTCTTCGACGAGCCCCTGTCCAATCTCGACGCGAAGCTGCGCAAGCGCGTGCGGGCCGAGATCCGCGAACTCCAGCGCCGCCTGGGGATCACCAGCATCTACGTGACGCACGATCAGGCCGAGGCCCTGGCGCTGTCCGACGTGGTCGTCGTGATGAACCAGGGGCGCGTCGAGCAGGTCGGCTCGCCCACGGACCTGTACCGGCGCCCGGCCACGCGGTTCGTCGCCGACTTCATCGGTGAAGCCAACCTGCTCCCGGGACACCACGAAGGCGGGATGGTCCGCGTCGGGAGTTACACGTTTGCGTACACGCAGGAGCATGCGCCGTCTGGGGATGTGGCGGTAATGGCCCGCCCGGAAACGATCGAACTCCATACCGACGGCGACGGCCTCTCCGGGCGGATCCGGACGGCCTTCTTCATGGGGACGGTGACCGAGTACCTGGTCGAAACGCCGGTGGGCGAAGTCATCGTCGCCGAGCCACTCATGCCCCGGGGTCCGCTGCGATCGGGGGAGGACGTCCGGCTGACCTTCCGCCCCTCCGGCCTCTACCTACTGCCGGCGGCCACCTGACATGGCCACGCCCGCGCGGTCGCCGACGACGTTCAGCGCCGAGACGTATCTCCCGCAGGCGGCCTACGCGCGTATCGTCGAGACGCGAATCAACCTGCCCGATGCGGCAGAGCAGGCGGCGAAGCAGCGCCGGCGCCGCAGAGCCCTGGCCCCCGACGGGAAGCTGGCGATCCTCGCCGCCGACCATCCGGCCCGGATGGTCCTCCGGGTCGGCGACGACCCGCTGGCCATGGCCAACCGGTGGACGCTGCTCGCCCGGATCCTGCGCGTGTTGACGTCGGGCCAGTTCGACGGCGTGATGGGGACGCCGGACATCATCGACGACCTCCTCATCCTTCACTACATGGACCGGGACGCCGACGGGCCGGGGTTCCTCGATGACAAGGTGATGATCGGGTGCATGAACCGGGGCGGGTTGGCCGGCGCGGCCTTCGAGCTCGACGATCGGATGACCGGATTCACCGCCGCGCGCATCGCGGAAATGCAGCTGGACGGCGCGAAGATGATGTTCCGTCTCGATCCGGCCGACCCCGCGTCCCTGGAGACAATCGGCTACTGTGTCCGTGCGATCGACGAGTGTACCGGGGTGGGGATCCCGGTGTTTCTCGAAGCGCTGATGGTCGAGAGAACGTCCGCCGGTGTCAAGGTGGTGAAGACCCCGGACGCGCTGGTGAAGGTCGTGGGCGTCGCATCCGCGCTGGGCGCGAGTTCGCTGACGACGTGGCTGAAGATCCCGTACTGCGACCGGTTCGAGGTCGTCGCGGCGGCCACGACCCTGCCCATCCTGATGCTGGGCGGGGAGTCAACGGGTGACCCGCGGGGGCTGTTCACGGAGTTTGTGCGCGGCATGGCTGCCGGTGCGACCGTTCGCGGCGCCCTCGTCGGCCGCAACGTGACCTTCCCGGGGGCGGAAGATCCCCGCGCCGTGGCGCAGGCCGTGCACGGCATCGTGCATGACGGCTGGGATGCCGACCGCGCCGCCGGCCACCTCGCCGAAGCGTCTGGACAGGAACTGGATCGCTTCGCCCACCTTGGCTGAATGACCCCGCTGCCCGGCACCCTGGTCGTGGGCCAGTCCGGCGGCCCCACCGCCGTGATCAACGCCTCGCTGGCAGGCGTGATCCAGGAGGCCCACCGGCACGCCGCCGTGACGGGGATCTATGGGATGCGCCACGGGATCGAGGGGCTCCTGGCGGGAGACCTCATCGACCTGGGCGCCGAACCTCCTGATGCCGTCGAACTGCTCAAGCGCACGCCGTCGGCGGCGCTGGGATCCGGACGGTACAAGCTCAGCGATGACGACTATGCGCGTCTTCTTGGAATTCTGCGCCGGTACGACGTGCGGTATTTCTGCTACATCGGGGGCAATGATTCCGCCGACACCTCGCACCGGCTGGCCGCGCTGGCGGCCGGGGAGCGGTACGAGCTGCGGGTGGTCGGCATTCCGAAGACGGTGGACAACGACCTGGTCGCCACCGACCACTGCCCGGGCTACCCCAGTGTGGCGCGCTGGCTGGCCCTGTCCGTCCGGGACGCCGGATTGGACACCGAAGCGATCGGCGTCGTGGACACGGTCAAGATCGTGGAGACGATGGGACGGGACACCGGCTGGATCACCGCGGCCACGGCGCTGGCGCGAACCCACGACGGTGCCGCCCCCCACCTGATTTATCTTCCGGAGCGCCCCCTGCGTAGGGCCACGTTCCTTGCGGATGTGGCCCGCGTCCACCGCGCGCTGGGCCACGTCGTGATCGCGGTCTGCGAAGGACAGAAAGACGAGCACGGCCGCTACCTCTCGGCCTCGACGGCCGCGGTCGACGTCGACCGCTTCGGGCATCCCCAGTTAGGCGGAGCGGCTGCCGTGCTCTGCGCGTGGGTCAGCGGCGAGTTGGGACTGAAAGCGCGCTTCGACAAGCCGGGAACCATCCAGCGCGTCGGTGCCGCGCTGGCCTCGCCGGTCGACGTGGAAGAGGCATGGCGCGTCGGGCAGGCGGCGGTCGCCCATGCCGCCGCCGGCGCCAGCGGCCAGATGGTCATCCTCGAGCGGGAAGGCAACGCGCCGTACCGCAGCCGTACGGCGCTGGTCCCCCTCGAGCAGGTCGCCAACAGAATCCGGCCTGTGCCCGACGAATTCATCGCCGCCGCGGGCAATGACGTGACGCCGGCGTTTGTCGAATACGCGGCGCCCTTATTGGGCGGGCCCCTGCCGCCGTATGCCCGGCTCCGCGGACAGGCCGTTCCGCCTCGGCACTAGACCGAGAAACTGTACGGGGAGGTCGCCATGCCGCGGTTCGCCGCTAATCTGACCATGCTGTTCACCGAACGGCCGTTCCTGGAGCGTTTCGAGGCGGCCGCGCGGAGCGGGTTCCGCGCGGTCGAGTACATGTTCCCCTACGCCGAGGACGTGGATGGAATTGCCGCGGCCCTGGCCCAGCTGCGTCTGACCCAGGTGCTGTTCAACCTCCCCGCCGGGGACTGGGGGGCCGGTGACCGGGGCATCGCCGCCGACCCCGGCCGGCGGGAGGAGTTCCGCTCCGGGGTCGCACGGGCCGTCGACCTCGCCCGGCGGTTTCGCTGCGCGCGGCTGAACTGCTTGGTGGGGAAACGCAGCGAGGCCATCGGCGAGCGTGAACAGTGGCGCTGCCTGGTGGACAACCTCCGGTACGCGGCCGGTGAACTGGCCGGATCCGGGATCACCCTGCTCGTCGAGCCCGTGAACACATACGACATCCCCGGGTTCTTCCTCTCGACGTCTGCGCAGGCGATCCGGCTGCTTGATGAGATCGACGCCCCCAATGCCCGGCTGCAGTATGACGTGTATCACATGCAGCGGATGGAAGGCAATCTCACGCAGACGATGCGCCTGCACGTCGGCCGCATCGGCCATGTCCAGATCGCCGACGCCCCGGACCGCCATGAACCGGGGACGGGGGAGATCAACTTCGCCTACGTGCTGGGGCAGCTGGATGCGCAGGGCTATGATGGGTTCGTCGGGCTGGAGTACAGACCGTCGGGGCGAACCGAAGACTCGTTTGGATGGATTGCGTCGATGGGCTACGTGAGCAGCTAGCCCATCGGGGGGAGGCGCGCGTGGCCGGGAAACGGATTGGATTCATTGGGCTGGGCATCATGGGCCGGCCGATGGCGAGGAACTTGCTGCACGCGGGGTACCAGGTGAGTGTACACAACCGCAGCCGAGGGCCCGTGGACGAGCTGGTCAGTGCCGGCGCACGAGACGGCGGCTCGCCGCGGGGGGTGGCGGCAGACTCCGACATTACGATGACGATGCTGCCTGATTCCCCGGATGTCCAGGAGGTCGTCCACGGTCCTGACGGCGTCCTGGAAGGGCTCCGCCCGGGGAGTGTCTTCGTCGATATGAGTTCGATCTCGCCGATTGTGACCCGGGCGATCGCCGGCGCGATCGAAGCCAGAGGCGCGCAGATGCTGGACGCGCCGGTCAGCGGCGGAGAAAAAGGAGCGATCGAGGCTACCCTCTCGATCATGGTCGGCGGGCCGGTGGACGTGTTCGAGCGGGTCCGTTCGGTCTTCGAAGCGCTGGGGAAAAACATCGTGCACGTCGGGGACCACGGTGCCGGCCAGGTGACCAAGATCTGCAACCAGATTGTGGTGGCGCTGACGATTCAGGCGGTCAGCGAAGCGCTCGTCCTGGCGGCGAAGGCCGGCGTCGATCCGGCGAAGGTCCGCCAGGCGCTGCTGGGCGGCTTCGCACAGAGCCGTATTCTGGATCAGCACGGGCAGCGAATGCTCGAACGCAACTTTGCACCCGGCTTTCGGGTCAGACTGCATCAGAAGGATTTGAAGAACGCCTTATCGGCCGCCCGCGCGCTGGATGTGCCGCTGCCTGCCACGGCGGTCGTGCAGGAGGCGTTCACCGCGCTGGCCGGCAAAGGGCGCAGCGACCTCGATCATTCATCGCTGGTGACACTGCTGGAGGACTCCGCGCACACCGAGGTCAGACCCGGCGGTGAATCCCGAACGAACCTGACATGACAGTCCATGGGAACCGCAACCGTTCACAGTCAGGTTCGTTCGGGATGAATCCGGAGGGTGATCCATGCGTACGATGATCACCGCGGCCGTCCCGACGATGCATCTTCAGTGAGGGGACAGGTACCGC
Organism: bacterium; assembly: GCA_035292085.1. Taxonomy (GTDB): domain Bacteria; phylum Sysuimicrobiota; class Sysuimicrobiia; order Sysuimicrobiales; family Kaftiobacteriaceae; genus DASXUC01. The sequence goes on along the minus strand of DATDQT010000091.1, from coordinate 7,393 downwards.
TGGCCGCGAATAGCACCATGTGAAGAGTTTTACTCGCCTCGCTCTTGTCACCGCATCCGCGACGTTCCTGCTGATCGTCCTCGGCGGGGTCGTCCGCGCCACGGGGGCGGGACTGGCCTGTCCGGACTGGCCGCTGTGCTACGGACGGTTGATCCCACCGCTTGAGCCGCTGGTCCTAATCGAGTACAGCCACCGGCTCGCTGCCTCGCTGGTCGCCCTCCTCACGCTTGCGCTGGCCGGCTCAGCCCTGCGGCGTTTCTCGCTGCGCTCGGGAATCACACGGCTGGCCGGTGCCGCGCTGCTGCTGCTGATCGTACAGATCGGCCTGGGAGCCCTGACCGTGCGGTCTGAGCTCACCGCGTGGATCGTCGTAGCGCATCTGGGCGCGGCGATGGCGTTCTTTGCGATCCTCGTGACGATTGCCGCGGCGGCCATGGTGGAGACCCCGAGCGACGCGAGCGCCGCCGGCGGTGGATTCTGGAAACTGACCGCTGTCACCCTCGCCGCGACCTATGTGCTGGTCCTTATCGGCGGGTACGTCAGCGCGAGTGGGGCAGGGCTGGCGTGCCCCGACTGGCCGCTGTGCTACGGCCGCCTGCTGCCCTCGCTACAGGGACCGGTCGCCGTGCACTTCTACCATCGTGTCGCCGCGGGGGTGGTGAGTCTGCTGGTTGTCGCGACCGCTGCGGCAGCGTACCGGACCCAGGCACGCCGGCCGCCGCTGCTGGCCGCGTCGGCCATCGCCGTGGGGCTCCTCGTGCTGCAGGTGATCCTGGGCGCGCTCAATGTGGAGTACCGGCTCGCCGATCCCGTGACGACGGCCCACCTGGCTACCGCGGCCGCGTTGTTCGCCACGCTGGTCGTGCTGCTCGTCCTCGCCCGCCGCGTCCCCGAGACGGCGCCCCGCGACGTCACTGTGGGAGGACCGTCCGCGTTGCCGCGGTCGACGACGGCGAAGGTGCTCGACTACGTAGCGCTGACGAAGCCGCGCGTCATGGTCCTGCTGCTGGTCACGACCCTCGCCGCCATGCTGATCGCCGCACCGGGGCGGGTGTCGCCGTGGATCATCATCGTGACACTCCTCGGCGGGGCGCTCGCGTCGGGCTCGGCGAGCGCAATCAATCAGGTGCTGGAACGCGACATCGACGCGTTGATGGCCCGGACCAGACGGCGGCCGGTGGCGGCGGGCCGGGTGGATCCACCGTTCGCGTTCGCGTTTGCCATCCTCCTGGGATTTGCGGCCTTTGCGGTGCTGTCGGTCTTCGTGAATCTGCTGGCCGCGGTCCTGGCGATGGCGGGGTTGCTCTTCTACGTGCTCGTCTACACCGTGTGGCTGAAACGGGTGACACCGCAGAACATCGTCATCGGCGGGGCGGCGGGCGCGGTGCCGCCGCTGGTCGGCTGGGCGGCGGCGACGGGGCGGATCGAGCTCCCGGCGCTGTTCATGTTCCTGATCGTCTTCCTGTGGACGCCGCCGCACTTCTGGGCCCTGTCGCTGTACCGGCGCGAGGACTACGCGCGAGCCCGCGTGCCCATGCTCCCGGTGGTTGCCGGGGAAGATGCCACCCGCCGGCAGATCCTGACCTATTCGGCCCTGCTCGTGGCCGTCTCGTTCCTGATGTATCCGGCGGCGGGTCTGGGGCCGTTCTACGCGGCGGCGGCCGGGTTGTCCGGCGCGTACTTCCTCGTGCTGGCCGTCCGGGTGTGGCGAGAGAAGACCGCGAAGTCGGCAGTGCGGCTGTTCGGTTACTCGATCCTCTACTTAGGCATCCTGTTCGGAGCGATGGTTTTCGACCGGGTCGTGCGTCCCGGGTCCTGAGGTCGCCCGCAGCAGGCCCAAGGCCAGCACGGTCACGGGAATCGCCAGCAGGAACGCCCACTGCAGCCCCGCGGCGGCAGCAAGCCCTCCCAGCACCGGCCCGATGAAGAATCCTAGGTCGGCCGACGCGTTGAAAGCCCCCATCGCGGGGATGAGGTGGCCGCGGGGCGCCAGGCCGGAAATGCGGACGGACAACGCCTGCGGGATCGCGGCCGTGACCACGCTGCTGAGAAAGTTGACCACCAGCAGCGCGCCGAACGACGGCAAGAGGGGAACGACGGCGGTGCTGATGCCCCGGGCCAGGAACGCCGGGACGAGCAGGCGCTCGGCGGGGACACGGTCCCCCACGCGGCGCAGGATGTCCTGGCCGATGATGAAGGCCACCGCGCCTGCGGTGAAGATCAGCCCGATCTGGGCAGGGCTCAGTCCCCCTCCGGCCGCGTGCAGGGGCAGGAAGGTGAGATAGATACTGAAGATGACGACATTGCACACGGTCAGCATCCAGTTGACGGGGATCGCCGGCGTGCGGATGAGCACGCCATAACTCCGCATCGGCCGGCGCACGGTCGTGTCGTGACCAGGCCGAATGGCCCGAATGCCCGCCAGGGTGAGGACTGAAATCGCCGCGGCCGCATAGAACGGCGACTGCAGCCCGAACCGCTCTCCCAGCAATCCGCCGGCGGCAGGTCCGAGGAGCAATCCGACACCGAAATACAACCAGAAGATCGAGAAGGCCACGCCGCGCCGGTCGGGGGGACTCGAATCAGCCACTTCGGCGAAGACGACCGGCCAGAGCAGTCCGCGGATCGCGCCGAAGGCGACACGGTTCGCGTACAGTCCCGCCAGCGACCCAATGAACGGGAACCAGCCCAGCATACCTGCGCTTCCGGCCAGCGCCGCTGCCACCGTCGCCCGCCGCCCGATGCGCGACGAGACCACAACGGCCAGGATGACTTCGGCGACGACCAGGGCGGCCGACGTGATGCCAATGACGGCACCGATGTGCGCGGCGGGGAGCCCGCGCGCGTGGAGGTAGAGGGAGATCACGGGCGCGGTCATCATGATGGACATCATGGCGCCCAATCCGACAAGGCCGAGTGCATGGATCCGGAAGGACATGCGTTCCATCTTACCAAAATACCTTGCGCTGGCAGGGGCAGGGCGGTAAAATCAGGTGTTGTCCCCATGAAGCCGTGTTCCCCATCTGAGGTGAGTTCAACGTGATCAAGCCTCCTCTTGAGGCTCTGCTCGACCGCGTCGAAAACAAGTACGCGCTGGTGATCGTCGCGGCCAAGCGCGCCCGCCAGTTGAAGGAAGGCGCGCTGCCGATGGTGGACGTGGACTCGGGCAACCCTGTCACCGTGGCCCTGGAGGAGATTGCCGCCGGGAAGATTCGCTTCGACCTCCCGCGGATCGGCATCAAGTAGTTCCCCTGCGCGCCCCGCGAACTCTCGTCGGGCCGTCTGCGTTATCGGGAGTAGGGACTGACTTCACGGGAGGCGATTGAGCGTGCAGGCGCTGTTGCTGGGTATCCTGGTGGGCGTGGTCGCGATCACTGCCGCCGTGGCGCCGACCACCGTCGAGCGCGTCGAGGGCAGCCTTCAGGTACGGGCGGCGGTGCCGGCCTCCTCGTTTGCCGTCGGTGTGCCTATCGCCATCGCGCTGTCTATCCGGAACGCCGCGCCGGTCCCGGTGTCTGTGCTGTTCCCCAGCGGCCAGCGCTACGATGTCATCGCCCGCCGGCCGAGGGGCGACGAGGTGTGGCGGTGGTCGCACGACCGGGCATTCATCCAGGTCGTCCAGACCGTCAGGCTCAGTCCCGGCGAAGAACTCGCCTACCGCGTGACGTGGGATCAGCGGGACTTGCAGGGCCGCCAGGTGGACCCGGGGACCTATGAACTGGTGGCCATCTTTCTCGGTCAGGTCGAAGGGTCCACCCGTCGCCAGCTCACCTTGTCACCACTGACGATCACGATCAAACCCTAAATGATCTTCCCAATCTTCCCGATCTCCCCAATCTGCTCAATCGGTCGATTCGGGGAACGGGCGGCAGATTGGGTAGATTGTGTAGATTGGGTAGATTGTGTAGATTAGGGTTGAGAGTGGCGGTGTAGCTCAGCTGGTCAGAGCACGCGGCTCATACCCGCGGAGTCGGGAGTTCGAGTCTCCCCGCCGCCACCATGTACCACTCGCTTCGCTCGGGTACATGGCGGCGCCATCGAGTTTCTCCCAAGTCGGACGATACTCGAGTGGTACATGCCCTGTACCCGAACGAAGTGAGTGGTACAGGGCATCTCGTTTAGAGCCCGCGCGATGAGCACATTCCTCGACACCATCCGCTCCACCATCCGCCGGCATCAGATGCTCATCCGCGGCGACACCGTCGTCGTGGCCGTCTCCGGCGGTCCGGACTCGATGGCGTTGCTCCATGGCCTGGTCGATCTGCGCACCGAATTCTCCCTCACCATCCACGTCGCCCACTTCGACCATCACCTCAGGCCGGATAGCGGCGACGACGCCGCCTTTGTGCAGGCGGCTGCGGCATCGCTCGAATTGCCGGTGACCCTCGGCATGGGAGACGTCAGGACCCTGGCGGCCTCGCAGCGGCGTTCCATGGAAGATGCCGCCCGGCAAGCCCGCTATGCGTTCTTTGCGCAGGTGGCCGCCGTCACCGGCGCCGCCGCGCTGGCGACGGCGCACACGCGCGACGACCAGATCGAAACGGTCCTCATGCGGGTACTGGACCGTGCGCCCTGGGAGTCACTGGCTGGCATCCCCCCGGTCCGCTGGCTTACCCTGAACCCGAGCGGCGCGAGTGGTTCAGCGATGGGCCGGGTGAAAGTCGTGCGTCCGCTGCTGGACCTCTCGCGCACTGAGGTGCTGACATTTCTGCACGCCGGGAAGGTGGACTGGCGGGACGACCCGACCAACCTGGATCAGACCATCCGCCGCAATTGGATCCGGCATGCCGTCATCCCGGCGCTGGCTCCTGCGGTCCCGTCCCTCGCCGGCATCCTGGAGGAGACAGGGCGGGCCATCCGGGAGGTCGACTCGGTGCTTGCGGCAGCCGCCCGGCATCTCTTCGACCGGTCGCACCGGCGTGAGGGCGCTGCCGTCTCCATCCCGCTGGCAACCATCGGGGCGCTTCCTCGCCCGGTGCAGCGCCGGATGATGAGGGAGGCCCTCGCCGCGGTGGCGGGAACAGATGCGGGAATCCCCCGCGTTGTAGAAGATGAGGTTTTGGCGCTCCTGACCCGACGGCGGCCGGGAGAGGTCGGAACGGGGACGTGGGTGTTCCGCCGGTCGTACGACGCGTTTGTCATCGAGCCCGCGCCGCCGCCTCCCCCTGACGAGGTCTATGAACTTCCGGTTCCCGGTGAAGTCAACGCAGGAGGATTTGGTGTGCGCGTTCTGGCGGAATATGTCGACATCGCAGACGAATCGCCGGCAGGGCCGGGGGAGGCCGTCATGGATGCGGAGGCGACCGGACCGGTCCTGCAAATCCGATCCGTGCGTCCTGGAGACCGCATCCGGCCGCTGGGGATGGGGGGAAAAAAGAAAGTGCAGGACCTGCTTGTGGACGGGAAGGTCCCTCGGTGGGAGCGCGCCCGCATTCCGCTGATCGTCGACGCCGAGGGCCGGGTCCTGTGGGTCGTGGGGCAGCGGGTGTCCGAGGACGCCCGGGTGACGGCTGTGACTAAACGCGCGGTGCGGCTGCGCGTCCTACCCGTAGGCGCGGCGGCGACGCCGTTCGGCTGATTGTCTTGCTAAGAGAAAGGTTTCGGCGTATCGTAGGGCTAATTCTGGGAGGGCCATGTTGTTGAATCGCTACGTCAGAAATCTGGTCGTCTGGGGCATCATCCTTGCCCTGGTCCTCTACTTCTTCTGGCCGCTGTACCGGGCGCGGTCGCCGCGGACCGACATCCGCTACGACCAGTTCATCACTTGGGTCGAGGAAGGCAAGATCGCCGAAGTCACGCTCAGCGACGAAACGATCTCCGGGAAGCGGAAGGACGGAGAACAGTTCCGGACTTACATTCCCAGCGGGGACACGTCATATCTTCGCGTCCTGCAGAGCCGCGGCGTCCAGATCAACGTTGAGCCGAAGTCGCGTTCGACCTTGTGGCCGAACCTGCTGTCGACCATGCTGCCGTTCCTGCTGCTGGTCGGCTTGTGGATGCTGATGCTCCGCCAGGCGCAGAGCGGCAGCAACCAGGCGATGTCGTTCGGCAAGAGCCGAGCCCGGTTGCACACCGAGAACCGGCCCAAGGTCACGTTCGACGACGTCGCGGGGGTCGACGAGGCGAAGGAGGAACTCCAGGAAGTCATCGAGTTCCTCAAGCATCCCAAGAAGTTCCAGGCGCTGGGGGCGAAGATCCCCCGCGGCGTGCTCCTCGTAGGACCGCCCGGCAGCGGCAAGACGCTGCTGGCCAAGGCGGTCGCGGGCGAGGCCGCCGTGCCGTTCTTTTCGATCTCCGGGTCGGAGTTCGTCGAGATGTTCGTCGGGGTCGGCGCGTCGCGCGTCCGCGACCTGTTCGACCAGGCGAAGAAGAGCGCCCCCTGTCTGGTCTTCATCGACGAGATCGACGCCGTGGGACGTCAGCGCGGCGCGGGATTGGGCGGCGGGCACGACGAGCGCGAGCAAACCCTGAACCAGCTGCTGGTGGAGATGGACGGGTTCGATCCCAACGCCGGGATCATCCTCATCGCGGCGACGAACCGGCCCGACATCCTCGACCCGGCCCTGCTGCGGCCGGGCCGGTTCGACCGGCGCATCGTGGTCGACAACCCGGACACGAAGGGCCGCCGGGCGATCCTCGACGTCCACGTCCGGGGGAAGCCGCTGGCCGAAGACATCAATTTGGAGATCCTGTCCAAACACACACCCGGCTTCTCCGGCGCCGACCTGGCCAACCTGGTCAATGAGGCCGCCCTGCTGGCGGCGCGCCGCAACAAGAAGAAAGTCACGATGTCGGAGATGGACGAGGCGATCGAGCGCGTCATCGCCGGCCCGCAGCGCCGCAGCCGAATCCTCAGTGCCAAGGAACGGGAGATCGCCGCCTACCACGAAAGCGGGCACGCGGTCCTCGGCAAGATGCTTCCGAACGCGGACCCGCCCCACAAGGTCACGATCCTGCCGCGCGGGATGGCGCTGGGGTACGTGATCTCGACCCCGCCGGAAGACAAGTACACGTACACGCGCAATGAGTTGCTCGACCGGATCACCGTGTCGTTGGGCGGGCGTGTGGCCGAGGAGATGATCTTCGGCGAAATCACGACCGGAGCCCAGAACGATTTCGAGCAGGCGACCGAACTCGCCCGCCGGATGGTGACCGAGTTCGGCATGAGCGAAAAGCTCGGCCCGCTGTCGCTGGGGAAGCGGCACGGGCCGGTCTTCCTCGGCCGGGATCTCGTGGAGACGCGCAACTACAGCGAAGAGATCGCGTACGAAATCGACAAGGAAATCCGCCGCATCATCGACGAGTGCTACGAGCATGCCCGGACGATCGTCGCCGAGCATCGCGACAAGCTGGAGCGGGTAGCAAAGGTGCTCATTGAGAAAGAGAGTCTCGA
>DATDQT010000090.1:0-4236 GCA_035292085.1 bacterium | reverse complement strand
TGCGACATCGGCGTCCTGACTGCCGAAGAATCCGCCCCGGTCCGGGTCGGACAGAACACCCAGGATGAACTCCGCCGTGTCGAGGGCGACCGCTTTCACCGTGCCGCTGCCGGTGGCCTGGAACGCGTGCGCGTAGTTGGTCAGCAGGCCCGCATTATCGTAAAGCATCTTTTCGAAGTGGGGCACAATCCAGCGGGCGTCGGTCGAATACCGGTGAAATCCTCCCCCGATCTGATCGTGCATGCCTCCGCGGCCCATCTTCTCCAGCGTGCGGGTGATCATCGTGAGCAGCCAGTCGGCCCGGGTCCGGTCGTATTGCTGGAGCAGGAGGTCGATGGCGGCCGGGTGCGGGAATTTCGGCGCGTTGCCGAACCCTCCATTCGCCATGTCGAACGCGCGCCCGATGCTCTCGACCGCGCTGTGCACCAGCGCTGGGGTCAGCGGACCCGCGGCCGTGGGGACGGTGACGGCGGCGAGCTGCCGCTGCAGCTGCTCCGCGGTGTCCTCCGCCTCCGCCCTGCTGTCGCGGTAGTAACTGGCGACGCTGAGGAGGACGCGTCTGAACCCCGGCCGGCCGAACGCATCCTGCGGTGGGAAGTAGGTCCCGCCGAAGAATACGCGGCCGAGCGGAGTGAGGAAACCCGTCAGGGGCCAGCCGCCCTGGCCACTGATCGCGCCGACGGCCGCCTGGTAGCGCGCGTCGATGTCCGGCCGTTCGTCGCGGTCGACCTTGACGGGGACGAAATGCTCGTTGATGATCTTTGCGACCTCGGGGTCGTCGTAGCTCTCCTGGTCGAGGACGTGGCACCAGTGGCACCACACCGCGCCGATGTCCAGCAGGACCGGCTTGTCTTCGCGCCGGGCCCGCTCGAAGGCTTCCTCGCTCCAGGGATACCAGTCGACCGGTTGGTGGGCGGCACTGCGGAGATACGCGCTGCGCTCGGTGCCGAGGCGGTTAGGCCTCATTCTTTGCGTTCGGAGGCATTCAATCGTGCCTGCTGCTCGACAAAGTTGATCCGCAGGTCGGCCAGCAGGGCGTCCATCTCACGCCGCCCGGGATCGTCGAGCCGAGGCTTGACCTGCTCAACGAGGACGCCGGCGGCATCGATTGCGAGCCGGGCATCGCCGAGGTCGCGTGCGATCTTGTTAGTGGCCGGGTTGGGGATCAGGCCCATGGACTGCCAGGCATGCGCGGCCAGCAAGCTGATGCACCACCTGAGCAGCCCGGGCGCGTCGAGCGCTTCTGCAACCCTGGCCGTGGGTGGGCCGGGTGAGGACTGTTCTTTGGGCGGTTTCTGGTCCATCTACCTTGTAATCTAGTCTACCCCAACCAGCCAGTCCACTTTCTCTAGGTCATTGCGAGGACCGCGAGCCCGCGGTGCGGGCGTGGCGGGACGAAGCAATCCCAGGCCCGCAGCCCCGCGGTCGTAATGACCGATGAAGTTATGGCACTTGAACGGCCGGCCGTCTGATCAGGAGCTGCATCGCCAGGACGGCGCCGATCAGGCCAACGGCGATGAGGTCGAGCGAGGTTTCTGGATAGATCAGGAGCGTGCCGGCAGCAATGAGCACGATGCGTTCGAGGAGCGTCGTGCGGCGGAACAGCCAGGCGTTGATGCCCGAGGCGATGGCAGCGAGCCCGATGACCGCCGTGATGGACACCCTGATCACGTCGGCGGCCGGGGCCTGCAGCAGGAGTCCGATTCCGTCGGGGTGGACGGTGAACATGAACGGGACGACAAATGCCGGCAGCGTGTACTTCCAGGCGAGCAGCATTGTCCGGAACGGGTTGCCGCCTGTCATCGCCGCGGCCGCCATCGGCGACAGTCCGACCGGCGGCGAGACTTCGGAGAGCACCGCGTAGTAGAAGATGAACATGTGGGCGGCGAGTTCAGAGACGCCGAGTTTCGTGAGCGCCGGCGCCACGATGACGGCGGCGATGATGTAGGTCGCGGTGATGGGCAGGGCCAGTCCCAGCACCCACAGAGCGAGGGCGGCGAAGACCAGCGTGAAGATGAGGTTCCCGCCGGCCATGCTGATGATGATGTCGGACATCTTCAACCCCAACCCCGTCAAGTTGGTGATTCCCACGATGATGCCGGCGGCGGCGGTGGTCGCGGCGATGCCCAGCACCTGCCGGGAGCCGTTGGCCAGCGCGTTGACCAGTTTCTTGGGGCCGAGCGCGGTGTCTCGCCGCAAATAGCTGGCCAGCCAGGCTACAATCGTGGCCCAGAACACCGCGCTGATGGCCGTAAACCCATAGACCATGAATGCGGGAATGACAAACAGCGAACTGAGCAGGTACCAGTAGCGCACGACGAGTGTGCTGGTCTTCTCCGCTTTGATATCCACAGTCCGGAGCCCAAACCGCCGGGCGTCGAGCTCGATCATCAGGAAGATCGAAAGGTAGTACAGGATCGTGGGAATGGCGGCCATGACCAGGACCTGCAGGTAGGAGATCTTCAGGATTTCGGCGATGAGAAACGCGGCCGCGCCCAAAATGGGCGGCGAGATCACCGCGCCGATGCCGCCCGCCGACAGCAGACCGCCTGCCGATTCCTTGTCGTAGCCGGCTTTGCGCAGCAGCGGGTAGGCGATGGCGCCTACCGTCACGGTGGTCGCGACACCGCTGCCCGACGGTCCGCCCAGCAGGAAGGATGCGACCGTGACCGCCTGTCCGGCGCCGGTCCGCCGACGGCCGGTCAGTGCGAACGCCAGGTCGACGAAGAATTTGCCCGCCCCCGATTGTTCGAGGAACGCCCCGTAGATCGTGAACAGGATGATGAACGTCGACGAGACCGCCAGCGGGACTCCGAAAATGCCTTCCAGCGTGATGTAGAGCTGGCCGACCATCCGCTCGATGTCGTAGCCGCGGTGTGTCCAGGGTGCCGGGAGGTAGGGTCCGGCGAACGCGTAGATGATGAAGGCGGCGACGACGACGACCAGCGGGTTGCCGACCGAGCGGCGGGTGGCCTCCAGCACCAGCAAGACCGTCAGCACCCCCAGGACGACGTCGATTTGGTTGGGGATGCTCGCGCGGTAGATGAACTGGTCGAAATCGTACAGGATCCAGCCCATCGCCACGATGCTGGCCAGCGACAGGATAACGTCGAGCGGATGGATCCTGGCGCGCGCCGCTTTCCACCCCGGGTAGAGCAGAAACACGAGGAACAGCACGAACAGCAGGTGGATCGTCCGGTGGATCTGGGTGACGACCGTTGCCGTCGTCGACCACAGGTGGTACATGGACATGATGACCAGCACCGCGGTGATGAACTGCCCGGCCCGCCCGGTCAGGTGGCGGGTCTGACCCTCGAACCGTTCAACCAATTCCTCGACGGCCTCGGGGGTCTTGGGGAGTTCGACGGGGCGATCTTCAGCCATACGGAGGGTCTAGTGCCATCCCGTCCATTGCACCGCCGCCGGTATGCGGTCGATCGCCACGGTGACGCGCGTGCCGGTACCGGCGACAAACAGCGGCAGCGTCGTTCCATCGACGATGAGCCGCTGGCGTCCGGTCTGACCGATCCGCACCGGCAGGGACGCCGACAGGGCGGTGCGTGTAGTCGCGACCACGTAGGATCCCTGACGCAGGTAGGGTGGCGGGAGGGCATTGTAGGAGAGGACTGCTTCGCTGGTGCTCCGGACTTCCGTCACCACGAACCCATCGGGAGTGATCCTCAGGGTCTCTTCTGTTGGCGCGGCGTAAATCGAGTTCGTGTACGCGAACACGATTGAGGCGCCAAGCCGGACGGGCACGCGCCACATCACGTGCCCGTCCTCGTGCGTGACGACTATCTGGTATGCAGGCGCGCCCGCCAGCGCCGTTGCCGCGATTACGATTGCCATACTCGCAACGGCGAATAGCGGTCTTACGACTCCCGATTCCCGATTCCCGGTTCCCGTCTTCAGAAGCCCTCCACGCCGCGCTCCCTGAAGTACCGAATCGCGCCGGGGTGGAATGGAACCGGCGACCGGCCCGCCGCCCCCGTGAGCGTAATGTTGGCGGCCTCCTTGTGCACCGCGGCCAGTTCACCGCGCCGCTCGAAGATCAGTTTCGTGATCTGGTAGGCGAGTTCGGCGCTGAAGTCCTGATGGACGACCAGCAAGTTAGCCACACCGATTGTCGCGACGTTTGCCGTCATCCCGGGATAGATCTCCTTGATGATGACGGACCGGAAGTACAAGTTTCCGTAGGTGCGCTGCAACGTGGGGATCAAGCCGTCCAACGGTATG
>DATDQT010000089.1:0-4941 GCA_035292085.1 bacterium | reverse complement strand
TCCCCCGGAGGCGGAAGCGCTCGACCGGATGCCGCTGAGCGAATACCTCGACCGCATCGGGATGGAGGGGTGGCTGAAGGAGTTGATGCTGGTCGCCTACGTGACCGAGTACGGCTCCAACGCGGACCGCCAGTCGGCGCTCAACTTCATCACGTACATCGGCACCGATCTGTCGAAGGGGTTTGAAATCTTCGGCGACAGCGACCAGCGCTACAAGGTCCGCGGGGGCAACCAGCAGGTCCCCGACGCGCTGGCGGCGCGCCTGCGCGACCAGATCACGCTGGAGCACGCGCTGGTCGCCGTGGCCGCCCGCGGCCGCGGCGTGCAGCTGACCTTCGCGAGGCCGGGCGGCGGCCACACGGAGGTGCCCGCGGATTTCGCGATCCTCGCCCTGCCGTTCACGATCCTCCGCGACGTCGATCTCCGCGTCGAGATGCCCCCCTACAAAACGCGGGCGATCCGCGACCTCGGGTACGGCACGAACTCGAAGTTGATGCTGGGCTTCCGCTCGCGCTTCTGGCGGGAGCAGGGCTACAGCGGGGAGTTCTACGGCGACCAGTGGTACCAGACGGGCTGGGACAACAGCCAGCTGCAGCCGGGGGTCGCCGGCGGATTGACCCTGTTTCTGGGCGGCACCCCGGGCGTCGACGTCGGGCGCGGGCCCGCGCGGGAGCAGGGGCTGCGCGCGCTCCCCGACTTGGAATTGATGTTTCCCGGCGCCACGCATCAGTACAACGGCAGCATCGCGCGGATGATGTGGCCGACCTACCGGTGGGTGAAAGCGAGCTATTCGGCCTACGCCCCCGGGCAGTGGACGTCGATTCGGGGGGCCGAAGGATTGCCCGTCGGGCCCCTGTACTTCGCGGGCGAACACACCAGCCTGGACTGGCAGGGGTTCATGAACGGCGGGGCGGAGACGGGGCGGTTTGCCGCGCAGGCCCTGCTGCGCAGACTCCGCGTGCCCCGCTAACCGGCGATCCCGCTAACCGGGCGATCCTCACCGACCGCGTCGCTGCAGGATCATCTCCTTCACCCAGCCGGCTTGGCTGAGGTGCATGATGTTGTGGCCCACGGCGACCCAGTAGAAGAACCAGGCGACCGACTTACCCTCCCACAACCTCGCGATCCACCCCGCGTGGGGACCCAGCGCGCCCTGGGCGACGGCGCGGGCCAGATCCTCGGGTGCCACAATCCGGTCCCATGCGTCCGGCGCCAGACCGCGGGCCACGTCGCGGGTGGCGAGGCCGACCGCCCGGCGGTACGCGCGCAGACTCGACAGGTCGATGGTCGCGCTGAGGGTCTCCACCTCCTCATCGGTCATCCCGGTCCCGACATCGCGCCGGTCCACGTTCAGGCGGGGGCCCCACCCGCCGGCGTCCAGCACCTGGGGGCGGTCCGCGACGACGACGTTGATGGCGACATCTTCTGTCCGCGCAATGTGCCACAGCAGCCAGGCCAGCGAGTTCCACCCGTTGGGACGCATGCGGAGCTGCTCATCAGTGAGATCGCGCAGGCGGCCGTATTCGAGCGAGAACTGCCCCTCAGACCCTCCGACCTCCAGTCCGTGCGTGAGCGCATGGCTGCGCAAGAAGAACTCGACGACGTCCACGGCGTCACCTCATCCGGTCAGATTCGCGTTTCCCCGATTGATTCATTCGAGTTTCGAGCAGGTACTCTGGAAGAACCATCCCGAACTCCATCGGTACGAACCTCACCGACCTGACCGTAACTGAAGCCGCCGCGCGCATTCGTGCCGGTACCCTGACCCCGACCGCGCTGATGGAAGCCGCCCTCGCCCGAATCGATGCCGTCGAGCCGGCGCTCCACGCGTGGGTGTCGATCGATCGGTCCGGCGCCCTCACGCGCGCGCGCGAGTTGACAGCCGAAGCCCGACGCGGCGACCTCCGCGGTCCGCTCCACGGCATTCCGGTCGGAATCAAAGACATCTTCCACGTCGCCGGGATGGTGACGACCGCGGGGGCGGGTGCCTTTGCCCACGTCCACGCGGCGCACGACGCCACCAGCGTGGCGCGGCTGCGGCGGGCGGGGGCGATCATGCTCGGCAAGACCACGACCACCGAGTTCGCCTATCTGGATGCGACAGACACACGCAATCCCTGGCACCCCGGCCACACCCCCGGCGGGTCGTCGGCCGGGTCGGCGGCGGCGGTCGGGGCGCGGATGGTGCCGCTGGCGCTGGGATCGCAGACCATCGGCTCGACCCTGCGTCCGGCGGCCTACTGCGGGATCGTCGGGTTCAAGCCGACGCACGGCAGCATCGACGTCGAGGGCGTGCATCCCCTGGCTCCCAGCCTCGACCACGTGGGAATCTTCTGCCGCTCCGTGGCCGATGCCGCGCTGGCCTTCACGGTCCTGACGAAAGGACCGATCGCCGAAGCCGGCATCCCCCGGGCCGCCGGCGCGCAGCGCATCGGATTGCTCAACGCTGTCTTCTCCCGCCGCGCCGATGGGCAGACCCGTGCCAATCTCACCGATGTGGCGGCGATGCTGACGCGGGCCGGCGGGCAAGTCCTGGACCTGCACCTCCCGCCGAGTTCCCTCGACGTCTACGAGGCCACGACGCTCGTCATCGAGGCGGAGGCGGCGACCGTCCACGAGGCGAACTTCGCGAGATATGGCACGCAGTACCGCCCACAGATCAAAGGCCTCGTCGAACGCGGCCAGCGGCACAGCGGGGTGGCGTATGCCAGGGCGCTGGATCTGCGCCGGCAGTTCCAGACCGATCTGCTGCCGCTGCTGGCCACGGTCGACGTGTTGATGATGCCGACCACGCCGGCTCCCGCCCCGAGCGGCCTCGAGTCGACGGGGGATCCCACGTTCTGCGCGCCCTGGAGTTTTGCCGGCGTTCCGGCGATCTCGCTGCCCTCAGGACTCAGCGCGGATGGCCTGCCGCTGGGGATCCAGTTGGTCGCGGGGGCCGGCGCCGAATCGAAACTGCTGGCGGTCGCCCGGTGGTGCGAACAGGTCATCGGGTTTGGAGCGACGCCGTGAATTACCTGGATCTGGTCCGAGATGGCATCGGTCCGGCCGCGGGCCGGCGGAAACGGGTCCTCATCGTCGGCGCCGGGATGGCCGGCCTCGTCGCCGCGTATGAACTCACCCGCGCCGGACACGACCCGGTCGTCCTCGAAGCCCAGGACCGCGTCGGCGGGCGCGTGCAGACGATCCGCGATCCATTTGCGCCGGGGCTCTATGCGGAAGCGGGCGCGATGCGCATCCCGAAGGCGCATTCGCTGACGATGGTCTACGTCGAGCGGCTCGGACTGACCACATCGCCGTTCACGATGGGAAACTCCCAGGCCTACTACTACCTCGGCGGGCGGCAGATGCGGATCGCGGAGGCCGAGGAGGATCCCGGCCTGCTGGGGTTCGATGTGGCCGAGCACGAAGCCGGAAAGACCATCGCGCAGCTGTGGGCCGACGCGCTCGCGCCGCTGGTGAAGACACTCGAGGCGGACGGCGACGCGGCCTGGCCGGACCTCATCGCCCAGCACGATCAATACTCCGTGCGGGAATTCCTCCAGACGCACCGGTGGTCGGAAGGCGCCATCGAATTGTTCGGCCTGCTGTGGAACCAGGAAGCGCTGCTCAATTCCTCGTTCCTGGAACTCCTGCGCGAAGAAGTCGGCAACTTCTACACGAACATGGTGCAGATCGACGGCGGCATGGACCGGCTGCCCCAGGCGCTGGCGTCGGCGCTGGGCGAGCGCGTGCGTCTGCAGACGAAGATGGTGGCCATCGATCAGACGCCGGACGAGGTGATCCTGCACTGCCAGACGCCGGCGGGACGGACGCAGATCCACGGGGACTATGCCATCCTGACCGTGCCCTTCCCGGTGCTGCGGCACGTCGAGGTGCTGAAACCGTTCTCCCGGGCCAAGCAGCGGGCCATCCGGCAACTGCACTACGATGCGTCCGCGAAGATCTTCCTCCAGTGCAACCGCCGGTTCTGGGAGGACGATGACGGCATCTTCGGCGGCGGGACGATCACCGACCTGGCGATCCGCAACATCTACTACCCCGAGCACGGCCGCGATACCGGCCGCGGCGTGCTGCTGGCGAGTTACACCTGGTCGGAAGACGCGCAGCGGTGGGGATCGCTGCCGCCGGACGAACGCATCACCCAGGCGCTGGAAGACGTCGCCAAGATCCACCCGCAGGTCACCGACACGTTCGAAGTCGGCGCGTCGAAGATGTGGCACGACGACGAATTTGCCGGCGGCGCGTTTGCCCTGTTCGACCCCGAGCAGCAGGGTCTGCTCCACGAGCACATCATCGCGCCGGAAGGCCGCATCCACTTCGCGGGCGAGCACGCGTCTCTCACCCACGCCTGGATCCAGGGGGCGATCGAATCGGGGCTGCGGGCGGCGGCGGAAGTCCACCGCGCGGGGGGCGGCTGAGCGTGGACCGGCTTCCCACCGAGCGGCTGCGGGGGCTGCGGGGGTTCATCCCCGCCGACGTCGCCGAGAAGATTCTGCACGCCGGCGCGGCGGGCGAGCGGCGGATCGTCACCGCGATGTTTTGCGACGTCGTCGGGTCAACCACGCTGGGCGAACAACTGGGCCCCGAACGGTTCAAGGTCGTCATGGACCAGGTGCTGGGGCGGATCATCGCGACGGTCTCGCGGTACGAAGGCACCGTCGCGCAGGTCATGGGCGACGGCGTCCTCGCCTTCTTCGGCGCCCCCCTCGTGCATGAGGATGATGCGGAGCGGGCGGCCCGCGCCGCGCTCGACCTGCGGGAAGAACTGACCGGATATTCCCGCGATCTGGAAACCGCCTACGGCGCGCCGCTGCAGATCCGGGTGGGGCTCAATACCGGGCCGGTCGTCCTCTCACCGATCTCCGACGTGCTGGAAGTCGCCTACAACGCGTTGGGGGACACGGTCACCACGGCCGCCCGGCTGCAAACGGCCGCCGC
>DATDQT010000088.1:0-2040 GCA_035292085.1 bacterium | reverse complement strand
TGGCTCCGCTACAGCGCGCTCTACGGCGTCGTCGCGCTGATGGTGGTGTCGTCCTTCCTCTCGCCGTATTTCCTCACCTTGGAGAATTCTTTTCCAGAAGCACCTGATCAGGGGCATGATCGCGGGGGCCGTAAAATTGGCGCCGCAGTGGATTCGACTCTCGGTCACACTTGGGGCAGTGTCCATAGAGATCTCGGGTCGAGACTCCTGGCCGCGAGGGTGTGAGTGGAAAGGAGGGGTGTATGTCATGTGAAGCGATACGGCCAGTGGCCGTCGGCGAGTTGCTTCCACCCGGGGCGCTCGTTGTGGCAGGTAGACGGTCCTCCGGGAGGGCCCACGCAGTCCCGGTTGAATCAACGGAAGGAGGGGGTTAATGAAGACGCATCGGAAGAAGGCAGGCGGAACGAGCATTGACCGACGGCGATTCCTGAAGGTGGTGGGGGGCACGGCGGCGGCCGTGGCGCTGGCGCCTCCTCGGAAAGCTCCGGCCCAGCCCAAGGGCCTGACGCTCAAGGCCATCATCCACCTCTACCCGCCGACGGGGGCCGTCCAGGGCCTGCTGCCGGCCTATGAGAAGGAGACCGGGATCAAGGTCACGTTCGATCAGATCCCCTTCGGCGAGGGGTACGCCAAGCAGATGGCCGAGCTGGCCACGGGCGGGGCCCGCTACGACATGCTGACGCCCTGGAGCTTCTGGTCGAACGGGGAGATCGGTACCGGGCAACTGGAGGTGCTGGATGACTACGTCGCCAAGGCCGGCCCAGCGCTGGACTGGAACGACATCATCCCCGTGCAGCGGGACCTCTTCAAGTACGCAGGCCACCAGTACGGGGTGCCGATCTCGTCGCAGACCTTCCTGCTGGCCTACCGCCACGACATCTACAGCGCGGCGGGGCTGACCCCGCCCAGGGACGGGGTCTTGACCTCCGACGCTTTCGCGGCGAATGTCAAGAAACTCCACAAGTTCCAGAAGGACGTGCACGGCATGGTGTGGCACCACAAGCCTGTGGCTGCCGCCGCGATGAGCTGGGCCATCATGTTCAATGCGGCAGGCGGTCGGTGGTTCGACGAGAGGCTGAACCCGCTCTTCAACTCCCCCACGGCGGCGCTCGTCACCGAGTACTACACGAAGGAGATCATCCCGTACATGCCCCCTGACGTGCTCACCTACGGGAACACCGAGCGGGACGAGACCTACCAGCGCGGCCTGGCGGTGCAGCAGATTCCGCCGCTCTCGCGAATCCCGGCGATCTTCGATCCCCAACGGTCCAAAGTCCAGGATAAGACCACCTTTGTCACGGTGCCGTTCAAAGGACTGGGTGGCACCAAGTACGAGCGGAGTCCCGCGGTGGACGAGGGCTGGGCCTTCGTGATCAACAAGAACAGCAAGAACAAGAAGGAGGCCTTCGACTTCATCGTCTGGGCTTCGACCAGAGAGAAGCAGATGCGCATGGCGCTCGAATCGGCGATCGCGCCCAACCGTGCATCGGTCCTGGCCGACAAGGATGTCCGCGCCAAGCACGGCTGGCTGGCCGTGGCGGAGCGTCAGTTCAAGGCGAACTTGCCCGAGGCCCAGTTCCCGAAGATTCCCGAGTGGGGCGAGATCATGGAGAAGCACGGCAATGAGCTCCATATCGCCTACGCCCGCCAGGCATCTGTGAAGGAAGCCCTGGACCGTTCCAACGCGGCGGTGGTCGCGCTGCTGAAGGAGCGCGGCTACAAGGTGGGGATCCACACCGGCAAGATGCCCTGGGAGTAGCAAGCGCTTGGGGCCTACCCGAACGCATGCGCCGGGGCCCACCCAAAACGGGCTCTAGACGGGATTCGGGTAGGCCTCCAGGTAGGGAACAGCCAATGGCAGTACAGGCTCGGCCAGCGCGGGGCCGGATGCACAGACACGCCTGGGCGTACTGGTTCATTGCGCCCACGACGCTCACGATATTCCTGGTGTTCATTTACCCGCTGGGCGTGGCGCTGTGGACCAGCCTGCACTACGACGTCATGATCCGCCCCGGACTGTACCGCTTCAACGGTCTCGAG
>DATDQT010000087.1:0-2929 GCA_035292085.1 bacterium | reverse complement strand
GCAAGGGAAGCGAAGTTCTGTTAGGAGCGGCAAGCGTCAGGTGAAACGGAGATAAGGGGGTGGTGAGGAGGATGAGTGCACGACGGTCGATCGTATCCCTGTTGGTTGCCCTCGGCTTGACGACCGCGGTCGCGTTCGGGGCGACCCCCGTCCAACTGACCTTCACTGTCTGGTCGTACAGTAACGACGTCATCCTCGATAATATCAAGAAATTCGAGGCGAAGAACCCCGGGATCAAAGTCGCGATGCAGGACTTCTCCTGGGAGAAGTACACCGACGTCATGACCGCCCGCTTCGTGGGCAAGACCTCCACGGACGTGGCGTATTCGTCCGACCACTGGCTGCAGCAGTGGGCGGCGGCGAACTGGATCGCGCCGCTCGAGGACTACTTCCCGCAGGCCAAGGCCTACAAGCCGGACTTCGCCCCCTATGCCATCGAGGGCATGACCTACAAGGGCAAGCTCTACGGATTGCCCTACTACGCCGACACGATCATCTTCATCTACAACGAGGACATGCTGAAGAAGGCCGGGTTTTCCAGCCCGCCGGCCACCTGGGACGATGTGACCAAGATGGCCCTGGCCATGAAGGAGAAGAAGATCGTCGAGTACCCGATCATGTTCCAGTTCCAGGACATCACGCCGTGGTACATCGAGGTCTTCCTCTCCATGGTCTACTCGTCCAAGGACTTCCGCATGTTCGACAATAACCTGAACGCCATCTTCGACAAGGATGGCTCGGCGGCGCACAAGGTCGCACAGTGGCTCGTCGATGGCATGCGCAAGCACAAGATCATCAACCCCGCTTCCCTGGAGACGACGGAGATCCCCCTGGTCAAGGCCATGGGCGCGGGGCAGGTGGCCTTCGCCGTCCTCCCCAAGTACAATCTGGCCGACTTGAATACCCCGGGCGCGCATGCGCAGGCCGGGAAGTTCAAGATGGCCCTGATGCCGGGAGAGACCCACGGGACGGTGGGTTTCGTCCGATTCTACGCGATGACGAAGATGGCTGCCAACCGGGGCAAGGATGCGCGCGACGCGGCCTGGAAGTTTCTGGAGTACTTCGGCGGACGGACCGACGGACAGTTTGCCGTTGTCAAGCGCTGGGCGCTGGAGAAGGGTCTGGGGTTTGCCCAGCTCCCCCTCTACAAGGACCAGCAGATTCGGGCGGCGATTAACAAGTGGGGGAACGTCACCCTGGAGGAACAGCAGTCCAAGCTGGCGCGGGCGAAGGAGGCCCTGACGCCCTTCTGGGGTCCCTGGAGCCTGGAGTTCCAGAAGGAGATGAACAAGGCGCTGCTTGGGCAGAAGACCGCCCTGGACGCGCTGAAGGCCTCCGCCGCGAAGTGGAAGGAGATGAAGAAGTAGGGACGGAGAGGAGATGGGAGGAGGGGGGACAGCCGCCGGCTGTCCCCCTTTTGCCTGATCGATGAACCTGATCGTTCCGCCCCGGCCGAAGTACCGCGAGGCGCGCTACGCGTACGCCACGGTGCTGCCCGTGGTGCTGCTCGTGGCGCTCTTCACCCTGTATCCCATCGGGTTTGCCGTCGTCACCAGCCTGCGGGAGGTGGTGCTCTACAAGCCGGAGAGCACGCCCTTCGTCGGGCTGAAGAACTACGTTGACGTCATCCGCAGCGAGTTCTTCACCAGTGCGTGGGGGCACACGCTCACCTTCGCCGCGGGCGCGGTCCCATTCGCCACGGTCCTAGGGTTTGGGATTGCCCACCTGCTCAATGCCCGCACCCGCATGGCCTCATTCCTCAACGTGACGATTCTGCTGCCTTGGGCCATTCCCACAGTGATCAGCGGGATCATCTGGGCCTGGATCTTCAACAGCAGCTACGGCGCCTTCAACGGCGCGCTCTACTCCCTGGGGGTCATCGAACGGTACGTTCCCTGGCTGTCCCGGCCGACCACCGCGCTACTGTCCGTGCTCTTCGCCCATGTGTGGAAGGAAGTGCCGTTGACGTCTATCCTGTACCTTGCGGCGCTACAGGCGATTCCCGACGAACTGTTTGATGCGGCGCGCGCCGATGGCGCCGGGGCCCTCGCCGCCCTGCGGCACATTACGATCCCCCTGCTGATCCCCACCACCCTGATCATCGTGGTCTATGAGACGATGGTCGCGATTGTGACATTTGACCTGCTCTACGTGATGACCGGCGGCGGCCCGGGCGGCGCGACCTCGCTGATTTCCTATTTCGTGTACAATAGCATGTTCACGTCCTACAACTTCGGGCAGGGCGCCGCGCTCGCGGTATTGCTGGCCGCGTCGCTGGTCGTGTTCATCGTGATCTACCTGCGGCTGCTGCGCAGCGAGGAGTTGTACCGGGAATGAGCCCGCGGCGGCGGCGGTGGGGCAACCTCGTGGTCACGCTGCTGGGGCTGGTGGTGGCCGCCTACATCCTGGCGCCCTTTGCCTGGGTGGCCTTGAGCAGCATCCAGCCGGAGAAGGAGCTCTTCCGCGTGCCGCCGCACTGGTTTCCCCGGATCGTGACCGCGGACAACTATCGCTTCATCTTCACGGGCAAATTCCCCGCCGGCTACCAGGAGACCGGGCTGCTGCGGGGGCGGATCTCGGAGAAGGCGCGGGACGCGCTCCCGGCGCTGCGCAACAGTACCATCGTCGCGCTGACGGTCGCGCTGGCGAACCTTATCTTTGGCACCATCGCCGCGTACACGTTTGCGCGGGTGAGATTCCGGGGGGCCAATCCCTTATATGTGTTCATCCTGGCCAGCCGGTTACTCCCGCCGATGGCTGTAGCGATCCCGTACTATCTGATCATCAACCGGCTGGGCCTGCTGGACCGGTACAGCGCGCTGATCTTGATCCACTCCACCTTCACCCTCCCGTTCACGGTCTGGTTCCTCACGATCTATTTCCGCCGCGTTCCCCCGGACATCGAGGAGGCGGCGATGGTGGACGGGTG
>DATDQT010000086.1:0-18631 GCA_035292085.1 bacterium | reverse complement strand
GAAGCGGTTCGCAGACATGCAGTCCAAGGCGACCGTGAAGACGGTCGTCGGAGAGCCGATGCACGTGAATGGCCGCACGATCATTCCGCTTGCGTCGGTGTCCTATGGGTTTGGCATGGGCGGCGGGCAGAGCCCGAAGACCGAGGAGGGCAAAGAGCCCTCGGCCGGCGGCGGCGGGGGCGGCGGTGCGCGGATTGAACCGGTCGCGTTTTTGGAAATCACCGACGGGGCGCTGAAAATCCAGCCCGTCGTCAATGTCAACCGGATCGCCGTCGCGGCGCTGCTGGCGGCGGCCTGGGCCGCGTTCTGGTTCAGTCGCCGGAGATAACCGGGAGCCGCTTTTCGAAGGTGATCCAAGCCGGCTGGCGCGCGAAGCCGAGCTTGGTGTTGATGTGCAGCATCGGCCCATTGAGCGTGTCGTTCCACGTCCGGATCTCGCGGGCGCCGCACTGCCGGGCGAACGCGATGGTATAGAGTTTCACCCCGAACGCGATTCCGCGACCGCGGTACTCCCGCCGCGTGGCGGTCAAGCCCTGGTACAAGACGTCCGACAACTCGGCGCTTTTGAACAGGAAACTTTCGGCGGTGTAGCGGGGCCCGTCCTTGACGAGGAAGTGGGCCTCATCGAGGTGCCCCGGGTTGTCCAGCACGCCCTGCTTGTACTGCGCGAGCGTCTGCGGGGTGAAGGTATCGGGACGCGGGATATCGGCGGCGAGGTTCTTGGTGCAGGGCGTACACGTCCTGCAGCCAGCGCGTCTGAATCCCTTGGACGCGGGGCTCCTGCGGGTTCTCTAATTGGGCGTCGGGAGTCCGCTCCGGCATTGTGCCTATGGTACATCGGGCGCTGTGGCTCTGCCACCTCTGCGCCTTGCGCAGGGACTCGGCAGGGTCAGCCGAACAGCCCCCGCATGCAGCCCGAACCCCACGCGCCGCCCGGCACCGTGTCTCCGCGCGGACTGTGGCGGCTTGTTCGAACCCTGTGGCTGGTCGGCCTGATTGCCGCCCTGGCCGTCGGGTTGGTGCTTCCATTCCTGATCACGCCACACGGCACCGAACTTTCCCCGATCGCTCCGTGGGTCTGGCTGCTGGCATCCATGTTTGAACTTGCCGTCATCCTGTTCTTCAAGCGCCAGTCCCGAGTCAGAATCAGGCAGTCCGCTCCGAAGTCGATCGATGAATTGATCACCGTGATTGCCCTGAACTGGTTGGTCATCGTGGTGATGCCTCTGACGCCGGTCGCGTTTGCCGCTATCATCTTTTGGATGTCGGGGGACCGAACCTGGCACAGCATCTTCACGGGATTCGCACTGGCCGGATTCTTCCTGGCGTGGCCGACTCTCGAACAGTACCGCGACGTGCTGCCCTGGATGCCCCTGGCCTAGCAGACGGAGAATGGACGGGTCGCACGCGACCGCCGTATAATAAACGACGGCACGTGGGCGGGTTCCTGAGCGGACAAAGGGAGCAGACTGTAGATCTGCCGGCTGAATGCCTTCGGAGGTTCGAATCCTTCCCCGCCCACCATTCGACTCACCCCGCCAAACGCGGGGCTCGCTCATGGCCTTCGGCCACGTTCTGGCGAGTCGAAGGGCTCCGTGAGTAGTGAGCGGGGATAGCTCAATGGTAGAGCTCCAGCCTTCCAAGCTGGTTATGCGGGTTCGATTCCCGTTCCCCGCTCCACATTGCGCGAGGCTTGTTGCACGCATGCTCTGCTTCGTTTGATCTGTGTGCCCCGGTCAAGTCGCGGGGTATCGAGTCCACGCCTCGCTTCCGTCGTGGTCCCCCTCCGCCGTAACGCAGGGGCCGGGTCGTGGGCCGACGCAAGTTCCTGGGAAGGACGTGAGCAGGGGATCAGGCTCGCCAGGCGGAGCATGTCGTTGCATGTGCCATGACCGGTAGTGGGAGGAGTCCTGGCATCCGACCCGAATAGACTCAAATGAGCAATCCACACAGGCGCATTTGGTATTGGCAGAGGGACTGACCGCCGAGGCCAGTTCCTCTTGTCTGCGCGCCGGAGTGTCTAGCCGAATCTCCGCGTGGCTTGTGCGGAGAGCGGGGGATCCAGTTTCGGGGGCGAATCTCGCGAAGCTCGCGAGTAGGGTAATCTCGGTCCGAGCCCGTCAGCTAACCCCGTAGGCGTCGAGAGAGGGGAATCGGGTGCTGCTGGACGGCCCGGAGACCTTCTCCGGGCCTCGTCATTTCTATCAGGCCGTCTGGGGCAGCCCACAGAACGGGACGCGGAACGCAAGGACCAGCATGGGTGAGCTGTCGGGAGACCGCGCAAAGGGGGATGGGCGCCGTGGTCGTTGGAGCTGAGACCCGCTCGGTCGAGGCGCGAGTCGATCTGCTGGTGAGACAGACGGACCTGCTACGGCGGATTCGCGAGGAGCAGCAGGTCCTGGCCCCCGGCCAGGTCACCGCGCAGGCGTCGGCCCGGAGGCTTGCTCGCGCCAACCGGATCAACGAGGCCTGTCAGCGGCTGCAGTTGGAGTTGATCAATGCCGCCGATGGGGCTGCCTGGTCTCCCGAGCTCACGGCGGTCCGGGCGCTGGCCGAGGAAGTGCTGCGGGAAAACCCCGTCCTTCTGGCCCGGGGACCGCTGCATGTCATCAGATCCCACGAGATCCCGGATCGCCATGTGCTCAACCGTGCCGGTCGAAGAGAGAAGCGGAAGGGATTTGGGCTCCATCGCCACACGCGGAATGACGAGGGGCCCTCCGTGGTCGTGGCCTTCACGCCACCGGGCTACGAGCAGATCTGGCATGCGCACACCGTCGACGAGTACACCCTTGCGCTGGACGTTCGGTTTGTCGGGCGCTACGCTGCCGGGGACATCCACACGCTGAGCGTGGAGGATGGACAGCTCTTCCACTTCCATCCCCACACGTATCATACCCTGGCCAATCGGGGAGCACATCCGGGGCGGACGTTCACCCTCAAGTTCCCTGTCGGTATGAGTGTGTGGCTGCCCGCCCTGCAGCTCACCGGCGCGAAGCTGGGCGCGGCGGAGGTCTGGTCGGCCTCTCCGGACCCGGACACGAGCGACGTGAGGATTCGGCGATTCGCGGTCCGCGACGAGTATCACACGTACGACCTCAACATTGCCCACCTCCAGCCTGGGGCGCGGGTCGATCTGAGGGCCGAAGAGGACATCTACGTCTATGTGCTCGAGGGTTGCGTGGACGCCCGCCATGGCGCTCGCGCGCGGATGGCGTCGGCGAATGACCTGATCGTGGCCGAACCGACCCAACCCCTGTGTGTCCGAGCGCTCACGCCTGGCACGCGCCTCTACTGGGCGTCCAATGTTGCCGCGTCCCCATGGCAGTCGGCAGAGGCCCCTCGCGACCCGAGGGCCGCATAGAGCGCGCCCCTGGCAGGATGCCGCGAGAGGTGCGAACGGACTGTTCCTGGTTCCGGAGCTCCTCCATTAGCGGGGCGCCCGGCGTGAGAGGTGCTGATCGTGCAGGGTCGCGTCAAGTGGTTTGATCCGAAGAAGGGCTACGGGTTCGTTGCGGGGGAAGACGGCAAGGACTATTTCGTGTACTGGTCAGAGATTCAGATGCCGGGCTACAAGACGCTGGAAGCGGGCCAGGAAGTTGAATTCTCGCAGCACTCCGATACGCGGGGCGAGCGTGCAGTACGGGTGAAGCCGAAGCCCGGCCGCAGCATAGTTGAGCGGGAGCATCAAGATTGCGGCCCCGCATCAGCCGGGACCTGGTGCATGCTGCGGCGCGGTCGTATACCATGAACGGGGCAGCGACTCACCGGCGCCCTCCGTGTCAGTGAGCTGGGCGGTTCAGGTTCCGGGAGGATAGTCATGGACGGCAAACCGTTTGAGATCCTCGCAGAATGCGAGATGCCGGCGTTCCCCACAGGGGCAGATATTGCCCGTGTGATGGACCAGATCGAGTCGGCACGCCGCTCTCGACCCGAGGTCGTGCGGACGACCGTGAACCCGCCGGCGATTTACCGGGAGCGACGCTACGTGCTCCCGACGAGGCTCGTCGTCTGGGCGGAGGATGCGGCAGGCGCCCTCCGGGCGGCGGCGGAGGTGCTGGCGAACGCCGGTCTTCTCTGCCGAACCATCCTCCCTTCGAGCCGGGCCGTGGGCGACGCTGAGGCCCCGCCTCCGCCCGAACCAGTGCCGCCCGGCCGGCTCACCGCACGCAGGCGCGCGCCCGCGACCGGACGTCCCAACACCGGGAAGCGCCGGAGAAGGCCGCGCACCCCAGCGCCGAAGGGCGTAGCCAGACGGAGAACGCGTCACCGGTAGCCTGCGGTCGCGTTGAGTGCGGCGGACCGCGGGCGCCCGCCGACCGGCCTCAAGGCTTTCTCCAGCTCTCTTCGGACCTTTGCGGCCCAGTCCCATCCACACGAATACATCTTCCATGCCCAGCCTCGTGAGAACCCCCTTTCTGCACGCCACTCAATCACAGGCGGGCACCCCCCCCCGAGTCCTCCAGGCGAGCCAACAAGCTCGGCGATCTGCCTCAAACAACCGGCTGCGGGCTGCGACCGGAATGCCACCATGTCCGAGCCGCCATGAATGGCCGAGGTCTTCCTGGTCGGGGCGCTCACCGTCTTGGTGATCTCCAGGAGGGTCACGAGCGCTGGTGAGCACCCGCCCGGTCAGTTCCCGGGAGCCCCCCAGCAGCACTAGGCAGGAGTCTCGCGAAACTCAACTCCTTCAGACCGACCACCCCTTCCCAGGTTTGTACGTGTGCCCCGATCATGTCTGAAGGACCGGGAATGGGGCATTAGTGAAAGAGAGGATAACCTTGCTGGCGAGGAGCCGCGGCAACATGGACAAGCGACTGATATTGAAGCATGTCTTGGTGGAACCGTCGTTTCGCGGGGCGGAGGCGACGGTCGAACTCACCCTCGACAATCGCGAGGCCGTCGGGCATCACACGGGGCCCACTGCCACATCCGAGAACAACCTGGCCGTGGTTGGAGAAGCGACGGTCAAGGCAGTGACGAAATTCCTTCCCTCTAACATCGACCTCTCGCTCGAGAAAATCATGAAAGCTCCCGATGTTGTCTATGCGAAAGTGAATTTCCGCAGTCCGAAAGAAACAGCACCGCTGTGGGGAATCGCGCCGCTGGCCGAGGACGTTCCGGGGTCCGTGGCCAGGGCGGTGCTGAGCGCAATTAACCGCCGCAGCTCTCTCGTGTTCGCCAACTAACGCTCCCACGCGGGTCCGCGTCCGATGGAGGTGATCGCTACCCGGCGGTCGCCTGTTGTCCTCATCCCGATCTCACTCCAGCCACCGCGTTCTCAGCAGGAGTCCGAACCGGGCGCCGGTGAAGCATTGGAGACGCCACTCTTAGGAGGGGGCGAGCTTATGGACAAGCGTCTGGTACTGAAAAGCGTGTACGTGGCGCCATCGGGAACAGAGGCGACGGTCGAACTGGCCATTGACGATCGGCAGGTCGTCGGTCAGGCCAGCTGGAGTGCGACGATGAAAGACCAACTCTCGGTGGTGGCAGAAGCCACACTGAATGCGGCCGCACAATTTCTCCGCTCCGAAGTTGGACTTACGCTGGGAAGGATCATGAAAGCTCCGGACGTCATGTATGCGAGAGTGGACCTCCGTACCCCCACGCAGCTGCATCCTCTCTGGGGGATAGCCCCGCTGACTGACGACCACGCCGGGACCGTCGCCAAGGCCATCTTGAGCGCGATCAACCGCCGCAGTTCTCTCGTATTCGCTGAGCCCGCGGTGTCGGGCGGCATCGTTGAGCAGGGCGTCGGCACGCTGGTCCCCACCGGACCGACGGCGGCGGACACCGCGCCGCGGGAGGAAAAGACAGCCGCTTGGGAAGACAGCATCAAAGACCAGCTCGCCGCCAGAGGGCTGACACTGGACGCGGAGGGTAACATCATCCCGCTGCCGGTGCCTGAGCGTCCGATACCGTCGCTGCCGGCGTCACCGCGTCGTCAGAGTCCAGCCGGCCTGCCTGACACGTATGCACAGCGGTACTCCAGCGCGGAACGGCCCGAAGATTCGTCCACGGGGTCAGAGGTCAACGGCGGCGGGGGTGGCGTCGCCGGCCGGCCGTCCCTGAGTGGAGTCGATGGAGAGGACCTGTGGCGCCTGGTGGAAGCGCTGATTGAGCAGTACCGGCAGGACATTTTCCAGCGCCTCGGGTCGCCGCAGCAGACCAATTCGGTGGAAGACATCAAACTTGCCCAGGGGGAGTTGAAGGTTCTGGAGTGGGTATTCGGGCTCCCAACCCGGGAAGCGAGGGCCATCCGGAGTCTGCCCGGCGCCGTTGTCGATGGGCCGAATGCGCAGGCGGCACCACGGAAACGCTCTTGACCTCAGCACGAACTCGCAGGTCGATTCCAACGGGTGAGGTGAGGCGATGAAGCGTGTGCTGGCAGTCCTGCTGTCCGTCATGTTGGTGATGATCGCCACCGCCGTGAGCGGCCAAGTGCGCATCGACCCCAACGGGCGGCCCAGTGGGTACGATTCGACGGGGCAGGTAGCCCTGTGGATCTGGTATGACGGCGGCGGGGTGTGGCGGGTCCGTGCCACGACCAAGAAGGGCTACCACACGTACAGCGGGTGGGTGCAGTTTCGGCAGGGGCTGCTCGGCCTGGGCCGAGAGGCGCTCGAGGGCAACGTGGACATCGTCTCGCGGTTCGGCGACCGCGTCGGGTTCCGTCTGGTCGCAACAGGCAAGGGCGACCTCGACGGGTTCAATCTGAGAACCCTGCCTGGAACACCGGTGACATTCTACGTCGAAATCGATGGCCGGTCCGGAGGGAAGATTCAAGACAAGATCTTCGTCGGACGGCGGAACCGC
This sequence comes from bacterium, assembly GCA_035292085.1. Taxonomy (GTDB): domain Bacteria; phylum Sysuimicrobiota; class Sysuimicrobiia; order Sysuimicrobiales; family Kaftiobacteriaceae; genus DASXUC01. The sequence goes on along the minus strand of DATDQT010000086.1, from coordinate 11,818 downwards.
AGTCCGGACAGCAATCCGTTCACGCTGAACCCGTAACTCGGGTCGGGCGGAGTCGTGGGGTGGGGTCCCGGCACGGTCAGGCCGTGCCGGGCCTTATCATGATGGTATGACTGCGGTGCTTCTTGACGGACGGGCCATCGCGGCGACGGTCGAAGCCGAGGTCGCCGCGCAGGCGGCGGAGGTGACCGCCCGCGCCGGCCTCTCTCCGGGACTCGCCGCCATTCTCGTCGGCGAGGACCCCGGCTCCGCCCTGTACGTGCGGCGGAAGGCCGAAGCCGCGGGACGCACCGGTATCCGCTCTGAAACCTACCACCTGTCCGCCGATGTGACCGAAGAAGCCGTGCTCACGCTCATCGACGAGCTCAACGCGAGGCCGGACGTCCACGGCATCCTGCCTCAACAGCCGATGCCGCCGCAGATCAGTCCTGCCCGTGTGTTTGCGCGGCTGGATCCCCGCAAAGATGTGGATGGGCTGGGTCCGGACAACCTGGCCGCGCTGTTCGCCGGCCGCCCGAACCTGCTCCCCTGCACTCCGGCGGGCATCATGCTGCTCCTGCGGCACGCGGAAATCGATCCGGCGGGGCAAGAGGCGGTCGTCATCGGCCGGAGCCTGATCGTCGGGAAGCCGACCGCCGTGCTGCTGCTGCAGGCGCATGCGACCGTCACCTGGTGCCACACGCGTACCCGCGACCTGGCGGCGCACACGCGCCGCGCGGACATCCTGGTGGCGGCGGCGGGCCGCCCCGGTCTGGTCACAGGCGACATGGTGAAACCAGGCGCTGCGGTGATCGATGTCGGGATCAGCCGAGTCGGCGGCAAGCTGCGCGGAGACGTCGACTTCGCCTCGGTGTCGGAGGTCGCGGGGTGGATCACTCCCGTGCCCGGCGGCGTAGGTCCGATGACGATCGCCATGCTCCTGAAGAACACCGTCCAGGCGGCCGCCGGTCTCATGCGCGTTCCGCTGACGCGATGATCCGTTTCCGATGACGTACCACGACGCGCTGGCATTCGTGTTCGGTCTCCTCGAACGCGACGGAGCACCGGCCGTCGGGTACGACGAGCGCCGGCTCAAGCGGATGGAGACCCTCCTGTCCCGTCTGGGAGAGCCGCACCGCCGCGTGCGGACGGTCCTCGTCGCCGGCACGAAAGGCAAAGGCTCCACCGCGGTCATGCTCGCCTCCATCCTGGAGGCCGCGGGCCGCACGGTGGGGTTGTACACGAAGCCGCACCTGCTGGACTATCGTGAGCGGATTCGCATCAACAGCACCTTGATTGCTCCTGAGAGCCTGGCCGAGCGGGTCGAGCGCATCCGGCCCCATGTCGAGGCGATGCGGTCTCAGCCGCTGGGACTCCCGACGTACTTTGAGGTGTCCGTGGCGCTGGCGTTTGACTACTTCGCCTCCCGCGCCGTCGACCTGGCTATCATGGAAGTAGGGTTGGGCGGCCGGCTGGATGCGACCAACGTCGCCGAGCCGATCCTCTCCGTGCTCACGCCGGTGAGCTTCGACCACATGGAGGTGCTGGGGAGAACGCTGGAATCGATTACACGCGAAAAGGCCGGTATCATCCGGCCGCATGGGCTCGTCGTGAGCTCGCCGCAGGCCCCGGAGGCCCTGGCCGAAGTCATTGACGTCTGCAACGCCCAACAGGCGACGCTCGTGGTGGCCGACGAGGTCATGCAGTGGGGCCAGGTGAACGCGTCCCTCCACGGACAGACGTTCCGGCTGCGCGGGCCGTCGCGAGACTACGGCGAACTCATGCTCCCCCTCGTCGGAGCGCACCAGCTCGTCAATGCGGCTACCGCGGTGGCGGCCGCCGACGTCCTGTCCGGGCAGGGGTTCCCGTACTTCACCGAGGCCGTCCGCGACGGGTTCGCGTCCCTGCGCTGGCCGGCCCGGATCGAGGTGATTCGGGAACGGCCCGCCGTCGTGCTGGATGTCGCGCACAATCCCGCATCGATCGGCGCCCTGCGCCATGCGCTCGAAGCATTGTTCCCCGGCCGCCGGATCATTCTGGTGATCGGCATGGTCGCCACGCACGACCACCGCGCGTCGACCAGTCTGGTGGCTCCCCTGGCCGAGACCGTGATCGCGACGACCCCTCAGCACGTACGGCCGCTGCCGGCAGAGGCGCTCGCCGCCGAGGCGGCCCGCTACGCCGCGGCCGTGGAGGTGATCCCGGACCGCTTCGCCGCGGTGGATCGCGCGCTCGCGCTGGCGGGCCCCGATGACGTCGTTGTGATTACGGGCTCATTCTTCCTCGTCGGCGACGTGCGCGAACGCCTCATCCAATCTCCTCCATCTACCCGATCTCCCCAATCTACTCGATCTGCATGACGCACGTGGGGTGTCGTACGCTTGTGGCTATTGCCAAGGTCTTCGATTGGGTAGAGTGTGAAGTTTGGGGACATTGGGAGGATTCGGATGTGGGTTGACGTCATCGTCGACGAGATTCTGGCGTCCCGGCCGTCTGACCGGTACGTGATCAACGATGCCTGGAGCCCCTCCGGACCGGTCCACATGGGGTCCCTGCGCGGGGTCATCCTGCACGACTCGGTGGCCCGCGGGCTGCAGGATGCCGGCCGGGATGTGGAGTTCATCTACGGCTTCGACGATTACGACCCGCTGGACTCGATCCCGGCCATCGCCCCGCCGGAGTTTCGCCGCTATCTGGGGATGCCGCTGTCGGAGGTCCCCTCGCCGGCCGGCGACGGGATGAGTTTTGCCCGGCATTACGCGTTGGAATTCGCCGGCGTGTTCAATCGGTTTGGCGTCCGCCCGGCCCAGTACTGGACCAGCGAGATGTACACATCCGGGCGGTTCAATGACGCCATCCGCACCGCGCTGGACCGCGCGGATGAACTGATCCAGATTGACCGTGAAATCAGCGGCAGCCGCAAGGCCGAGCGTCATCCCGTGCAGGTCGTCTGCGAGCACTGCGGCCGGGTTGGGACGACCGTCGTCACGGGGTGGGATGGCCGCGTAGTCTCGTACGAATGCCGCGCCGACAAGGTGACCTGGGCGGCCGGGTGCGGCCACCGCGGGGCCCGGTCGCCGTTCGACGGCGGGAGCAAACTCCAGTACATCGTGGAGTGGGCGGCCAAATGGAAGATCCTGGGCGTGTCGGTTGAGGGCGCCGGCAAGGACCACATGACGAAAGGGGGCAGCCACGACCGCGCCAGCGCCATGGTGGAACGCGTGTTTGACTATCCGACGCCCTACGCCATCGCCTACGAGTACTTTCTCACGGGCGGGCGCAAGATGGCCAGCAGTACGGGGCTGGGGACCCGGGCGACAGATCTGGCAGCGCTGCTGCGTCCGGACCTGGCGCGCTTCCTGATCGTCCGCCCGCTGTTCCGGCAGCAGATCAACTTCGATCCCGGCGGTGAGGCCATCCCCACGCTGTACGATGACTACGATCGGGCGGCGGCGGCGTATTTCGGCGAGGCACAGGCGTCGTCGCCGGCGGAATCGGAGACGATTCGCGACTATGCGCGCACGTTCTACTATGCGCGCACCAACGGCGAGCAGCCCCACGCGTACCGAATGCGGTTTACGAAAGTCGCCCACCTGATCCAGATGCCGAACGTCGACCTCGTCCGGGCGGCGGCCGACGAGAAAGGCGCGCCGCTGACCGACGCCGACCGCGAGGAACTCGCCCTGCGCGCGGCCGATGCGCGGCGATGGCTGCAGACGCACGCGCCGGCATCGTACCGGTTCGAGGTGCAGCCCTCGCTGCCGCCGGCCGTGCTCTCCGGGGCGCAGCGCCGGTTTCTCGGCCGCCTCGCCGACATCGTCGCCGACGGCCGGCCCGACGGGGACTCGCTCCAGGCCGCGATCCACACGCTCAAGAACGAGATGGGGCTGCCGCCGAAAGACGCGTTCGGCGCCATCTATCAGGTCTTTCTGGGCAAAGAGTCCGGACCCCAGGCGGGATGGCTGCTGGCATCGTTGGACCGCGACCTGGTCGTAACGAGGCTCCGTGACGCGGCCTCCTGACGACATCCTCGTCCTCGTCTTCACCCGTTTGGAGGATCGCCACCTCGCCCAGCTCCAGGCCGTCGACCCCCGCGTGCGGGCGGTGCGCGTGACCGATGTCCAGCAGGCGCGTGACTTGATTCCTCAGGCCGCGGTCATGGTGGGATGGAGCATACCCGAGGACGTCCTCGGCCGTGCCCCGCGGCTGCGGTGGGTGCATTCCAGCGGCGCCGGGGTGGAACGGCTCCTGGTGTCGCCCATCATTGACGGCGACGTCATCCTCACCGACAGCAGCGGCATCCACCGCGCGATGGTGGAGCACGTGTTCGGCGTGATTCTTGCGTTTGCCCGCCGATTACACATCGCCGTCCGCCTCCAGCTGGCCCACCGGTGGGATCACGCTGCGGTGGCCGGTGAGGAACTCCGGGGGAAGACGCTGGGCATCCTCGGGCTTGGGGCCATCGGGCGGGATCTCGCCCGTGCCGCCGCCGTGTTCGAGATGCGTGTGATCGGCACGAAGCGGCAGCCTGCCCCCGTGCCGGGCGTCGAGCGAGTCTATTCGCCCGAGCGGCTCCGCGACGTGCTGAGAGAGTCCGACTATGTCGTGGTGGCCCTCCCGCTGACCCCTGCCACCCGCGGTCTGATCGGGGAGGGTGAATTCGCGGCGATGAAACCTTCCGCCGTCTTCGTCAACATCGGCCGGGGCGCCATCGTCGACGAGGCTGCGCTGCTCGCCGCGCTGGGGGGCGGGCGCATCGCGGGGGCCGCGCTGGACGTGTTTGTCCACGAGCCGCTGCCGGCAGACAGCCCGCTGTACGACATGCCGAACGTGATCGTGACGCCCCACGTCGCCGGCTCCACACCCGTGTACTTCGACCGCGTGACCGCGCTGGTCGCGGAGAACCTGCGCCGCTTTCTGGATGGGCGGTCCTTGCTGAACGTGGTCGATAAGGAGATGGGCTACTAGAGGTGGAAGAGACTCTTACACCAATCGTCGGGGGGGGTACGAGTGAAACCCTACGCGGCTGACCACATCAGGAATGTCGCCGTGGTCGGCCACGGCAGCACCGGCAAGACCTCGCTGGTGGAGGCGATGCTGTTCGTGGCCAAGGCGACGGACCGGCTGGGAAAGGTTGACGACGGCACGTCGACGACCGATTTCGACCCCGAAGAGCAGCGGCGGAAACACACCATCAATGCCGCCCTCGCGCCGCTGGAGTGGAAGGACCACAAGATCAACGTGATCGATGCGCCCGGTTATCCCGACTTCGTCGGTGAGGTCGTCGGCGCGCTGCGCGCGGCCGACGGCGCCGTCGTCGTCGTCGACGCGGTGTCGGGCGTACAGGTGCAGACGGAGGTGGCGTGGACGCAGGCCGACCGGGCGGGCGTCAGCCGGATGGTCGTCGTCAACCGGCTGGACCGCGAAAACGCGAATTTCGAGCAGGCGCTGGACTCGCTGCGGGCCAGGTTCGGGAGTACGGTGGCCCCGCTGCAGATCCCGATCGGCACGGAGGCGGGCTTCAGCGGTGTGGTCGACCTGCTGGAGATGAAGGCCTACAGCTTTGCCGGTGGGCAGGTGAGTCCGGTGGACGTGCCCGCGGACCTGGCCCCAGCCGCGCAGGCGGCGCGGGAACGGTTGATGGAGGCCGCGGCGGAAACTGACGACGCGCTGGTCGAGAAGTACCTGGAGACCGGCGAGCTGACCCAGGACGAACTGACCCGGGGGCTGCACGCCGGGGTCAAGGCCGGAACGCTCGTGCCGGTGTTGTGCGCGGCGGCGACGAAACTCATCGGAATTTCTCCGATTCTCGACGCGGTCGTGGCATTGCTCCCAAGTCCGGTGGAAGCCGCCGAGAAGGCCGAGCCGCCACTCCGCCCGGATGAGGCCGGCCACCTGGCCGCGCTGGTGTTCAAGACCGTCGCCGACCCCTACGTCGGAAAACTCTCCTACTTCCGCGTGTACTCGGGCACGATGAAGGCGGATTCGGCCGTCGTCAACGCGAGCAAGCAGAAGCCCGAACGCATCGGCCACGTGTATTTCGTCCGCGGCAAGCACCAGGAACCCGCCGGGCAGGTCACCGCCGGCGACCTGGGCGCGGTCGCCAAACTGACCGAGACCTCGACCGGCGACACGCTGGCCGCAAAGGACCATCCCGTCGTCCTTCCGTCGGTGGAGTTTCCCCAGCCAGTGATCTCGATGGCCGTCGAACCCAAGAGCAAGGGCGACGAGGACAAGATGGGTTCGTCCCTGCAGCGGTTAACCGAGGAAGACCCCACCTTTCACGTGCGCCGCGATGCCGAGCTCAGGCAGACCGTAATTTCGGGCATGGGCGAGTCCCACCTGGAGATCATGGCGGACCGCCTGCGCCGGAAGTTCAGCGTCGACGTGGCGCTGGCGCTGCCGAAAGTTCCCTTCCGGGAAACGGTGCGGGGCAAAGGCAAGGCCCAGGGCCGATACGTGAAGCAAACGGGCGGCCGCGGGCAGTACGGCGTCTGTTTCGTCGAGATCGAGCCGCTGGCGCGCGGGTCCGGATTCGAGTTCGTCGACAAGATCTTCGGCGCCGCGATCCCCAACCAGTTCATCCCCTCGGTGGAGAAAGGCGTGCGGAAGGCGACGGGGGAAGGGGTGTTGGCCGGCGCCCCGGTGGTCGACGTCCGGGTCATCCTCTACGACGGGAAGTACCACGACGTGGACAGCTCCGACATCGCCTTTCAGATCGCCGGTTCGATGGCATTCCGGGAGGCGGCGACGGCCGCCGGACTGGTCCTGCTCGAGCCGATCATGGACCTGCAGGTATTTGTGCCCGAGGATCAGATGGGGGACGTCATCGGCGACCTCAACGCCAAGCGAGGCCGCATCCAGGGAATGGAACCGCAGGGAAACGGCACGACCGTCGTGCGGGCCCAGGTGCCGCAGGCCGAAATCCTGCGCTACGCGTCGGATCTGCGGTCGATGACCGGGGGACGGGGGACGTTTGAGATGGCGTTCTCCCACTATGAGGAAGTCCCCCCGCACATCGCCGACAGGCTCGTCGCCAGCGCCAAGCAGCAAAAAGCGGAGGCCGCGTCCCGGTAGCCGGGGAGCCGGAATATCAGCCCATCGGGGGTCGTTAGTGTTCGGCAGGACCACGAATCCTGGCGCCGAACACATCTCGAACTGGCCGCGAATCTCTCAAAGGCGTAAGGAGGGGCCTTATCTCGAGCGGAGATAGGGCCCTTTGCGGTGCTCGTTGTCGATGCGGAGTTTCCTCACACCTGATCTGAAAGACGAGATCCGTCGGAAGGTGGACCTCGTCGACCTCGTTTCCGCCCACGTGGCGTTGAAGAAGGCCGGCAAGTACTACAAGGGTCTGTGCCCGTTCCACCAGGAGAAGACCCCATCGTTCCATGTCGATCGAGATAAGGGCCTGTGGCACTGTTTCGGATGTTTGAGAGGAGGCACGGCGTTCGATTTTGTGATGCAGACGGCAAACCTCACGTTCCCGGAGGCCGTCCAAGAACTTGCCCGCCGTGCGGGGGTACGCCTCGAGCGGACGCCGGAAGAGAGCCGGCGCGCATCCGAGCGGGAACAGATGCTCCGGGCGTTGAAGGCGGCCGCGGCGTTCTTTCGGGAGCAGCTGCACGAACCGCGCATCGGCACGCCGGCGCGGGACTACCTGACACGGCGCGGCATTGATGGGGCGACCGCCGAGCGCTTCGGGCTGGGGTACGCGCCGGCGGAATGGGACGCGCTGCTCACCACGCTGACGCGGAAAGGTCACCAGTCTGCGCTCCTCGAGCGGGCCGGGCTCATCCAGCCCCGGCAGCGCGGGGAAGGATACTATGACCTGTTCCGCCACCGGTTGATGTTTCCGATTACCGACCTCCAGGACCGGGTGGTCGCATTCGGAGGCCGGACGCTCGATCCCGACGGGCAGCCGAAGTATCTCAACTCGAAAGAGACCGCGGCGTTCTCGAAGGGCAAGACGCTGTACGCGCTGGTCCTGGCCCGGGACGCCATCCGGCAGGCCGACGAGATCGTGGTCGTCGAGGGGAACATCGACGCGGTGACCTGTCACCAGTTCGGGATCCACAACGCGGTAGCGTCGCTGGGGACGGCCCTGTCGGTGGAGCAGGTCCTGTTGATGAAGCGGTTCGCGGGCCGGGCCGTGCTCGTGTACGATGCCGACGCGGCCGGCATGGCGGCCGCGGAGCGTGCCATGGCCCTGTTCGACGAGGTGGAGTTGCCCGTGCGCGTCGTCGTGCTCCCGTCGGGGGATCCCGACGCCTTCATCCGCGCCGACGGCGCCGACGCATTTCGGGCGCTGCTCGCCGGCGCGCTGCCGGTGTTTGACTACCAGGTGGCCATGGCCGCCAGGCGCCACGACGCCGCGACCGTGGAAGGCAAGGTCAAGATCGTCGACGACCTCCTGCCCGCCCTGACCGCGGTGACGAACCCCGTGCGGCAGGCCGAATACGTGCGGGCCCTGGCGGAGCGGTTTGGGCTGCGGGAGGACGCGATTCGCCAGCGCTTGAAGGCCCGGTCGCGGAGCAGAACACCGGAACATCCCAGCGTGACCGTCTCTCCGGCCCCCGCCACATCGCGGGCGATGACTGTTGACCCCTCGGTGGTCATAACTGAAGGGAGTGCCGAGATTGCAAGGAGTCGTGCCGAGATTCTGCTCCTTCGCCTGATGGTCCATGAACCCGAGGTCCGCGCTCAGGTGGCCTCAAAGTTAGACCCGGGGGACTTCTCCGACCCGGCGCACCGCGGCCTCGTCGAAGCCCTGTTTGTCGCGCCGAATGAGGAATCTGGGCGCCTCCAGGAACGTCTAAATGAGAAGGAGCAGGCTCTGTTCCTGAGGATGCTGTTCGAGGAAACGACGGTCGAGGAAAAAGACAAGGAGAAGGTGCTCGCCGACGCGATCGCGTACCTGGCAGAGCGCGCACCCGCCGCCCTGCGCCGGGAGACGCTGGCCAGGGAGATCCGGGACGCGCAGGCGGCGGGCGATGACCAGAAGGTTCGGCAGCTGCAAATGCAGTATCTAAAACTAGTTGGCACCACAGACCTCCCGGAAGGGAGGTGACGCCCATGGCCAAGAAAAAGGCGGCGCAGAACCCGCCCCCGACAACCGAGGAGATGCCCGCGGACCTGAAAGCCCTGGTCGAACTGGGCAAGAAGCGGGGCTATCTGACCCACGATGAGATCCTCGAGCACTTTCCCGAGGCGGAGCAGAACATCGAGCTGATCGACCGGGTGTACTCCGCGCTGCTCGAACAGGGGATCGACGTCGTCGAGGACGCCAAGGAGGCCGAGGGCAAGGCCAAAGAGGATGAAGAGCCGCGCGAAGCCGAGGGCGTGGCGATCGATGACCCGGTCCGGATGTACCTCAAGGAGATCGGCAAGGTCTCCCTGCTGTCCCCGGAGCTGGAAGTCGAACTCGCCCAGCGCATGGAGAAGGGCGAAGAGGAGGCCAAGCGCCGGCTCATCGAGGCCAACCTGCGCCTGGTCGTGTCGATCGCCAAGAAGTACGTCGGCCGCGGGATGCTGTTCCTCGATCTGATCCAGGAGGGCAACCTCGGGCTGATCCGCGCGGTCGAGAAGTTTGACTGGCGCAAGGGCTTCAAATTCAGCACGTACGCCACCTGGTGGATCCGGCAGGCGATCACCCGGGCGCTGGCCGATCAGGCCCGGACGATCCGCATCCCCGTCCACATGGTCGAGACGATCAACAAGCTGATCCGCATCTCGCGCACGCTGCTCCAGGACCTGGGGCGCGAGCCCACGCCGGAGGAAATCGCTGAGGCGATGGCCCTGCCGGTGGAGCGGGTCCGCGAGATCATGAAGATCGCGCAGGAACCGATTTCGCTGGAGACGCCGATCGGCGAGGAGGAGGACAGCCACCTCGGCGACTTCATCGAAGACGTGGATGCCCTCGCCCCGGCGGAAGCGGCTTCGTTCACGATGCTGAAGGAGCAACTCGAGGACGTGCTCGACACGCTCACGCCGCGCGAACGCAAGGTGCTGAAGCTGCGCTTCGGCCTCGACGACGGCCGCCCCCGCACCCTGGAAGAAGTCGGCCGCGAGTTCGGGGTGACGCGCGAGCGCATCCGCCAGATCGAGGCTAAGGCGCTCCGCAAGCTCCGCCACCCCTCACGGTCCAAGCGGCTGAAGGACTTTATCGAGTGACGCCGCTGGATCACCACGTCAAGGACCTCAGCTTAGTCAGCAAGGGGCGACAGCGGATCGAGTGGGCGGGGGCAGAGATGCCGGTCCTGCGCCAGATTCAGGACCGGTTCGCGCGTGAACACCCGCTGCGGGAGATCCGGATTGCCGCCTGCCTCCACGTCACCACGGAGACGGCTCACCTGATGCGCGCGCTGGCCGCGGGCGGCGCACAGATCCGCCTGTGCGCCAGCAATCCCCTGTCCACGCAGGACGATGTCGCCGCGGCCCTGGTCGAGGAGCAGATCGCGGTGTTCGCCATCAGAGGCGAAGACCGCGAGACATACTACCGCCACATCCACCAGGCTCTGGATGGACGGCCGCACATCACCATGGACGACGGGGCGGACCTGGTGTCGACGATCCATCACGACCGTCCCGACGTGATGGCCGACATCCTCGGCGGGACCGAGGAGACGACCACCGGGGTGATCCGGTTGCGGGCGATGGCCAAGGCGGGGGCGCTGAAGTACCCGATCGTCGCGGTAAACGATGCGAAAACCAAGCATCTCTTTGACAACCGCTACGGGACCGGCCAGTCCACCATCGACGGCCTGCTGCGGGCCACTAACCTGCTGCTGGCCGGGAAGACGCTGGTGGTCTGCGGCTACGGCTCGTGCGGCCGCGGGCTCGCGCTGCGCGCGCGCGGCATGGGCGCACGCGTGGTCGTCACCGAGGTGTCGCCGCTGCCCGCGCTGGAGGCGGTCATGGAAGGGTACCAGGTGATGCCGATTGCGGATGCGGCGAGAATCGGCGACGTGTTCATCACCGTCACCGGCGACCGGTCGGTCCTCCGCCGCGAGCACTACGAGGTGATGAAGGACGGCGCGATCCTCGCCAACAGCGGCCACTTCAACGTCGAGATCGACATCCCCGCTCTCGAGGAGATGGCCGTTTCGTCCCGCACCGTCCGCGAGTACGTGCAGGAGTACCGCCTGTCCGGTGGGCGGCGCCTGTACCTGCTGGCCGAGGGCCGGCTGCTCAATCTGGCGGCGGCCGAAGGGCACCCGGCGGCGGTGATGGACATGAGCTTTGCTAATCAGGCGCTGACCGTCGAATATCTTGTGAAGAACGCGGCCTCCCTGCAACCCCAGGTGTACGCGGTCCCAGTCGAGATCGACCAGTGGGTCGCCCGGCTGAAACTCGAGGCGATGGGCATCCGCATCGACGAATTGACCCCCGAGCAGCGCAAGTACCTGTCTTCCTGGGACGAGGGGACGTAACCGCATGTCCGTAGTCCGTCATTGCGAGCGCAGCGAAGCAATCTCGAGATTGCTTCGGCCCTGACGGGCCTCGCAATGACACAGGGGATGATCGATTAGCCCACCTGAGGGAATGACACCGGCCCGTGCCTCCCCTAGGCTCGGGCCGTGTCGCTACTTCGCGGCGTCGTCGACCTGCTGTTTCCGCCGGCGTGCCAGGTCTGCCGTACGCCGGGACCAGATGTGCTCTGCCGGGTCTGCGCTGATCGCTTCCGGTTGATCCGTCCGCCCGTGTGCATGCGGTGCGGCCGTCCGCTCCGCGGTCCGCCGGATCTCGTGTTCACCTGCGTCCCCTGCCGCCGCCGGCGGCTGTACTTCAGTCAGGCGCGGGCGGTGGGCATCTACGACGGGACACTGCGCGATGCCGTCCACGC
>DATDQT010000085.1:0-5313 GCA_035292085.1 bacterium | reverse complement strand
CGCTGCGGGATGTGGTCGAAGCCGCGGAGGGTCCGCTGGCCATCAATGTCTGTGTGGTGTGGGGCGACTGTCCGTGTACGCAGCCGTGTCCGGTCCGCGCGGCGTTGGCCCGGGTGCACGCATCGGTCGAACGAGAGCTGGATCAGATCACGCTGGAGTCCCTGTCCCGAACGAACGTGACAGGTGCCAGACGCACATGAGCCCAACCGGGCGGTCACGTTCGTTCGGGACCCTGCGGCCGCGCCGGACTCAGGACCCAGCAATCACGTAGAGGAGGTCGGTGACCGTGAAGATCGTCATCGCTGTGATAGTCGCGACGTTGTTTGTCGCCGGATGCCAGGGCAGGTCCTCAGTGGGACCACCCCCGTCGGAGGTCCAAGAAGTCGAGATCACAATGAGCGAGTTCAAATTCGAGCCGGCGACCGTCGAGGTGAGCGCGGGCACGGTGAAGTTCCACTTCACCAACACCGGTGCGATCGAGCACACCGCACTCATCCCCGAACTGAGCAAGGGCACGCCGATGGTCAAACCGGGGACCGATTTTGACGTCGAGCTCGATCTCCCCGCGGGGACCTATGACATCGTCTGCGATGTACCCGGGCACAAAGAGGCGGGAATGGTAATGAGGCTGGTCGTCAAGTAGGCATTGAGCAGGATGGAGAGGGGGGGAATCGCATGAAGCGCGTGGCGTTCTTGAGTGTGGCACTGATCGTTGGTCTGCTGATCGTCGCATTCCCAGGCGGGTGGCCGGCCCCCACAGCAGCGGGAGCCCCGGGCACGACGATCGCCAAACTGGCCGCACCGCCGGCCGTCCCCGCGTCCGTGCGTCGGGGACCGGCCAAAGTCGTTGTCGCGCTGGAAACGACGGAAGTCCGGGGAGTACTCGCCGACGGCGTGGAGTACGTGTTCTGGACGTTTAACGGCACCGTGCCCGGACCGATGATTAGGGTCCGTGTCGGCGATGACGTGGAGCTGCGGCTGACGAACGGCAAGACCAGCAAGCAGATCCATTCCATCGACCTGCACGCGGTGACCGGCCCCGGCGGCGGTGCCACGCTCACCCAGGCGGCTCCCGGGAAGGAAACCGCCTTCCGGTTCAAGGCGCTGAATCCCGGCCTGTACGTGTACCACTGCGCAAGCCCGCACATCCCCACCCACATTGCCAACGGGATGTACGGCTTGATCCTGGTTGAACCAGCCGGCGGCTTGCCGCCGGTGGATCGGGAGTACTACGTGATGCAGGGGGAGTTCTACACCCGCGGCGCCTTCGGCGAGAAGGGTCTGCAGGCCTATGATTCTGGCAAGGGGCGCATCGCGCAGCCCGACTACGTGGTGTTCAACGGCAAGGTGGGCGCGCTGACCGGTACCGGCGCGCTGGCGGGCCGCGTCGGACAGACCGTCCGGATCTTCATCGGTAACGGCGGGCCGAACCTTGTCTCGTCGTTCCACGTCATCGGCGAGATCTTCGACCGGGTGTACCCCGAAGGCGCAGTGGGGAGCGCCCCGATGGCGAACGTGCAGACGACGCTGATCCCTGCGGGCGGCGCCGCGATCGTGGAATTCAAACTCGACGTGCCGGGGACATACCTGCTCGTCGACCACAGTATTTTTCGGATCGATCTCGGAGCCGTGGGGCAGCTGAAAGTTGACGGGTCAGGTGCCGCGGGGATCTTCGAGCCGATCAAGCCGTGACGCCGGAGAAGCACTAATCTGATGCCAGGCCGATGGCGACCGGGGCGTCGACCCGGCGGGAGTTGCGGGTGACCTGAAGATGCTCGCCCGGCTCCCACTCCAACGCCGGATCATGCTCCTCGTGTCTGGAGGGCTGGGCATCACCATGCTGGTGGTCGCCGCCCTCGGACTCGGCGTGATGGCGCAGAGCACAGACAGGGTGCTTGAGGAGCGCCTGGTCATGGCACGGATCCAGGCGGCCAATCTGGACGACCACCTGCGTTCGACGCTCGGCTGGCTGGAAGAGTTGGCGTCCTCGCGTGCCTGGCGGGACGAGAATAGGTCTGCTGCGCAGCGACCGGAACTGATCGCAGACTTCCTGTTGCTGGATAGTACGGGTGCGATCCAGGTGCCTGGGCGTCGCCCGGGCGAGCGGATTAATGATGCGGCAGCGCGCAGCGCACTCCGTGGAGTCCCTGCCGTGTCCGGGCTGTTGCGCCTGCCCCCAGACGGCGCGCCAGTTGCGGTGCTCTGGGTCCCCGCGCGCGATCCTGCAGGGACCGTGACCGGAGCGCTCGGCGGAGTCATCGACCTTCGTGGCAACGCCCTGGGACATCTCGTGATGCCGCTGGCGCTGGGCCAGACCGGCCACGCGATGGTTGTTGATGGCGCCGGCACCATCCTGGCCGGGAACGAGTCCCATGAGCTATTCACCCGTGGGGACCACCCGGATTTCTTCGCCGAGCTAGTCATCACGAAGCAGGCGACGGTCGGCCGAACCCCAAAGCTTGAACAGGGCAAAACGACGGACCAGCACGTCATGGCCTTCGCCCCGCTGCAGGTGGCGAACTGGGGAGTTGGATTCGGGCAGGCAGAGTGGGAAGTGTTCCTGCACGAACGCCAGCTGCGGGTCCGGATCGCGCTCCTTGGAGGGGTCCTGGTGGTCGCCGGTCTGTTGTTTGCCTGGTGGGACGCTGGGGGCATCACGAGGCCGCTGCGCCGGCTCACATCCTCGGCCAAACGGATCGCCGAAGGTGATCTGGAGAGCCCGATTCCGTCGGAACCGGGCCACGAGGTGGGACTCCTGGCCGGCGCGCTGGAGACCATGCGCACGGGCCTCCGGCAGATGCGCGCCGACCTGCGAGCACATGCCGAGACGATCGAACGCCAGGCTCAGCGCACCCGGGCGCTGTATGAGGTGAGCCGAACGATGCTCGCGGACGACAACCTCGCCGATATCCTCGCGTCCATCGTCTCCGCCGGCCGGTCGCTGCTTGCTGCCGACGTGTCAGCGGTGTGCCTGCGCGAGAGTACACGTGGGCTGGTGCCGGTGGCATTCGATGGGCCGAAACGGGCGTTCGCCAACCTGGACGGGGCCACGGCCTGCACGCCGCTTGTGCAGGACACCGTTGGGCCGCCGATCGCGCCGTGTGCGTTCATTCGTCCGGAGTTCCGCGCGATGCACTTGACGACCGGGCTGCGCGCCGGCGATCGTCTGGTCGGGTACATGTGCATTGGGTGCGCGCACCCACGGACGTTCGACGAGAGTGACGCGGGCCTGCTCGCATCGCTGGCCAGCCTGGCCGCCGTAGCCATCGAAAGCGCCCAGTTGCGCGACCAGGTGCAACGGATCGCCGTGCTCGAAGATCGCGAACGGATCGGCCGGGATCTGCACGACAGCATCATCCAGTCGCTGTACGGGATCAGTCTGCAGCTCGAGCATGCACAGCACCTCATCGCCTCCCGGCCGGCGCGGGCCGCGGCGAGAGTGGAAACGGCAACCGATGCCGTCACCCAGGCGATCAAGGACATCCGATCCTACGTGTTAGATCTCCACGGGCCGGCCCCGGAGGGGTCACTGCGGGAGGCACTCGAACGTGTCGTGCGCGAGTTCCGGATGAACACACTGCTGCCGGTCGAGTTCGCCGCGGGGTCCGACCTGCCGCCGCTGACCCCGGAGCAGCGCCTGCACTACCAACTGCTGCTGCGGGAGGCGCTGGCCAACGTGGCGCGTCACGCCTCCGCCCGCCGCGTTCGGGTGGACGCTGAGCACCGCGAGGGCACACTCCGTCTGGTCGTCACCGATGATGGGCGTGGATTTGACCCTCAGGCCGCGTCATCGGGCGAGGGATTAGGTCTGCGCACGATGCGCGACCGAGCGCGGCTGCTGGGCGGCGCGTGTGAGATTCGGAGCCAGCGGGGAGGCGGGACCACGGTGGAAGTGCGTGTGCCGACCGCGGCCACGGGAGCAGACCGATGAATCATCCGATCGGCGTCCTGCTGGTCGACGATCACGAAGTCGTACGCCGCGGGCTGCGCGTCCTGCTGGAGGAGCACGCCGGGATCCGGGTGCTCGGAGAGGCCGGTACGGTACGGGACGCGCTGGCAGAGGCAACGCGCCTGGCACCAGACGTCGTCCTGATGGACGTGCGCCTGCCCGATGGCAACGGGATCGAGGCGTGCCGGGCGATCCGCGTCGCACGCCCCGACTGCCGGGTGGTCATGCTGACCGCGTACGCCGATGACGACGCCCTGGTCAGTTCGGTCCTCGCCGGCGCGTGCGGCTACCTGCTGAAGCAAAGCCGCGGCCGCGAGCTGGTCCGGGCGATCGAGGAGGCCGCTGCCGGCAGGTCGCTCCTGGACCCGGTGGTCGCAGAGCGGCTCCTCGTTCACTTCCGCGAGCTGGCTCACGGTCGTGACGAACTGGACCGGCTGACCGACCAGGAACAGCGGGTCCTCGATCTGATCGCCCAGGGGAAGACCAATCGCGAGATCGGCGAGACCCTGGGCCTCGCCGAGAAAACCATCAGGAACTACGTAAGCAGCATCCTCGCCAAGCTGCAGGTGAAGCGGCGAACCCAGGCCGCCCTGCTGGCGGCCCGGCAGCGACAGTCGCGCCGGTCGCCGCGCTCCGGATCGGACCCGGCGTCGATTCCGTAGAATCCCGCGAACGCACAACCGTCCCAGGACGTTTGGCCTATCCGGCCAGGACCAATGCCACTACGCCAGGGCACAGCACTGCCGTACGGTGGACCTGGAACGCATCGAGACGGAGGTGCAGCGATGGCACGGTCGATGAAGTGGGGAATCACACTGTCAGTGTCCACGGCGCTCCTGCTTGTCATGGTATTCGGTGCTTCACTGCTCCATCAACCCGCCGCTGCCCAGGGCACACGCACCATCTACATGGCAGCGGTTGAGCCCAAGGGCGGGACGGGTGTGAGCTCCGAGCCCTTTCCGACAGCGTCGCTTCCCGGCGGAGGCGGCTATGTCCTCAAGGCTCCCGATTCCACCGGTCGCTGGGAGGTGTCCACCTATCAATGGCAGCCCGGTGTCGTCGTGGCCCGGGAAGGCGAGCAGGTGACGTTCGAGATTATCGGTATCAACGGGGCCGAACACACGTCGACGCTGCCCCCGTTCGTCAAGTCGTTCACAGTGAAAAGGGGACAGATTACGCGGGTGAGCTTCACGGCCAACCGGGCCGGCGTCTTTCCGATCATCTGCGGTAACCACCAGCCATCGATGACAGGATACCTGGTGGTGCTCCCGCGGTAGCAGGGAGCCGCAGCGGATGACGCGGTCGACGGCGGGTCCGGCGTACATGCTGTCGATAACCTGGGACGGTCTGGCCGAGGTGTGCCG
>DATDQT010000084.1:0-2714 GCA_035292085.1 bacterium | reverse complement strand
CGCCGTACACCAGCGTCCGGTTGACGATGATGGCGATGTCGTACAGCCGATGGCGGACGATCGCGATCGTGGCGCCCACCGCGATCGCTAGGACTGAGAGGCTGACCAGTCCGATGCTGATCTCTTCCGCCAGCTCCACGCCGGGCCAGATGGTCGAGACCAGACCGCTGACGGCAAAGCCGGCCACCATCAACCCCGCCGCGTAGACCAGCCACTTCATCTGGTCGCGGGTGGCCCCGCGCGCGCCGCGAAAGCGCACGACTAGCGCGGCGACGGAGCCCAGCATGCCGATGCCGAGGGCGACCCAGGACAGGTTGATGATCGCGTCCATAATGGCACCAGCCCCGGGGATCCCGAAGGGGTTGGGTTCCAGGATATCGAGAGCTTCCAAGGGCCCCGGATGCAGCATGACGCCGCCCACGAACGCCAGCACGCCGAGGCCACCCACCCACGCGACGGCCCTCCAACGTCTGGAGGGAAGCTCTCCCCGAGGGAAGAGGAAGAAAACGAGCATTGTCGGCACGAACACTGCGGGCACCCAGACCCAGGAACTGACCCACTTCGCCACCTGCACCGCCACGGACAGACTTCCGGGGTCGATGGACCCGTAATGGCTATAGCCGGTCGAGAGGGCGTTCAGGCCCGTGAGGAGAGCCGTACCGCCGAAGAGCCAGCCGATCGGGTTCTGGGGATAGCGCGCGAGGATGAGAAAACCCAGGATTGCGTACGCTGCGGTCAACGCGGGGACGAGCCCCTGATGCGACAGGATGGGGCGGTAGTCCCCTGTCACAGTCACGTAGGCCAGACTGAACCCGGCGCCGGCCGCCATTGCCAGGAACGAGAGGGTCGCAACGGACCAGGCGACCCGGGGGCCTAATGTGTTGTTCATAGTGCTCATGCCCGCCGCAGCGCGGCCCCGGTCCATCCAAACCAGATTAGCAGCAATATGCCGGCTACGATGTAGAACGCGAAGAGCCAGGTCGTGTCGGCCGGGACGACGCCCTGCAGCACGATCCCAAGAACGATCACCGCGGCACCCACGAGCGCGAGCCAGCCGGCGGCGGCGCTGACCAACCTCTCGCGCACCATTGCTGCGCCGGCTGCCAGGACAGCAATCCCCAGGAAAACGCCGGTGAGGCCGTAGATCCCGGCATCGAAGGCGAAAATCGCGACCCAGGCATGCTGGGCGGCGGTTTGGTCCTTGAATGAGGCGAGGGAGTTGATCCCGATCCAGTCGACCAGCGAGCCAAACGCCAGCGCCGCACCGGCGATCACGCCTAAGTATCGCGCCAGCAACGCGCGGACCGGCGCGCCGGTGCCGAGCCGATCGCCGAGGCCCGCAAAGAATATCACCAGCGCGATGCCTGCCAGCACACCGGCAGTCCCGACGAGGGCACGCAGTCCTGTAGCCTGTTGTGCGAATGCCAGCGCGCGGACCGGATCGTTGTAGGCGCCGGGATCGTACGCGGCCGTCGCCCCAAGCAGGATGAGGAACAGGACTGCGACCGCAAGGCCCGCGGTGCCGGCCGCACGTTGCACACTCGTCATCGGTGCACCTCCTGTACGGATGTGATGAGTACGAGCCGATGGATCCCAGGCAGATTGACAGGAATTCTGGTCCACGCGTCTCCGAAGTCATCCGACGCCCAGATCTCCCCGGTGCTCAGTCCCGCGTACACGGTGCCCGACCTAGATGGGTCGGTCAGCAAGGCATACGGCATGCCGTCGAGCGGTTCGGGCAGCCCGCCGCGCAGCCGCTGCCAGTTAGCTCCGCCGACGGAGCGGTAGATCGCGGCGTCGGCGCGAGGGCCGTGCGCACGGATGCCCGCGGCCGCCGACACGTACCACACTTCAGGCCGGGCACAGTCGGCGGCGACCGCCCACCCGTAGGGACGGTCGGCGCCGTCGCGGGCGCTCATCCAGGTGATCCCGCCGTCGCGGCTGTAGGCCGCAGGCCCCCGGCGCAGCCACGTTCCGCCTTGATAAGCCCACCTCCCGTCAGTCGCGTGGAAGGCGAGCGAGTGGCAGTCACGCATCGCTCCCTGCCGGTGTCCTGACCAGGTGCGGCCGCCGTCGCCGCTGCGCACGACGGCGCCGGCTTCGATGCCGGCGACGATGACATTGGGATCATTGGGGGACAGGGCGATCGCCTGCACATAGGCGGTAAACGGCGGCTCGGCCGGCGAGAACCACCACCAGGATCGGATTCGCCGGAATCCGCGGAGTTCCATCCAAGTGTCGCCTCCGTCGTCTGACACATACAGCATGGCGGGCTTGGTGCCGGCAAAGACGGTGCCCGGCTGCGCGCGGCTCACCGCCAGCGACTTCACCGTCTGGGCCGTCAGCCCAACGGGACGCCACGTTGCGCCGCCGTCGGTGGATCGCCAGACGCCGCGGTCCTGTGTCCCCGCAAACGCCACCGAAACGTCCAGCGGATCCGTGCTCAGGCAGCGGGCGTCCTCGCGCAAGACGGTCGTCGCAGTCCAGCGGGCGTCCGCTTGGGCGACGCGCATCACGCCAGAGGACGTGATGGCCAGGAACGCAGCGGCGTTCATTTCACAATGATCGTGCCGGTCATCCCGGCCTTTTGGTGTCCTGGGACCGCGCAGTAGTAGGCGACCGAGCCGCGGGATGGGACTTTGATCAGGGCGACCACGGTGGATTTCGCAGGCATCGCAATGTGCAGCCCCAGCGCGTCGCTGTCGAAACTGTGG
>DATDQT010000083.1:0-88607 GCA_035292085.1 bacterium | reverse complement strand
AGGTTGGGGCGCGCCGCACGATTTGCGCTCGCCGAGGAAGGAGAACGCCTCGTCCGGTTCCTGGCCCCCGACTCCCGCGTCCACGGTGTCCGCGCTTGAGGTTACCTCAGCCTACGGCTCAACAACCAACGTCGCCGTCATGCCGGCCTCCTTGTGGCCTGGAACGCCGCAGACAATTTCATAGGTACCCGGTGTGAGGTCGACGGTAAGCGTGTAGGTCTCCCCTGGCTTGAAGGTCACGGGGCCGTGGTCTCCTTGGTGCTCGGCCACACCGGTGATCATGAAGTCGTGTTCGACCGCACCCTCATTCTTGACGTTGAACGTAACGCGGCCGGCCTTGACGCGGACTTCCCTCGGCTCAAATGCGAGCTCTTTGGTGACCATCGTGACCGTCTGCCCCGCGGGCGCCTGCGCCGGAGCTTCCCGAGACGCTCGCTGACATCCCGCGCCAATCAGCACGCTCATCAATACCATCATCAATACCACCGCAATCACCCACTGCTTCATTCCACACACCCTCCCGTCGCCGACAGCCTCCAGCCATCATAGAGTGACGGTGGTCAGGCCGGCATCAGGTCCTCAGCAGATGACATATGCCCGAGGGGCTAGACAATCAGCGGATTCCACGCACCGTAGCGGTTGCGGATGGCCCCGCGGGGGATGCTCAGGACGATGATCAGCGTGCCGGCCACCACGTCGTTAATCCCTGCGGCGAGCGGCGCCCCTCCCAGCACCCAGGGTGCCACGATGATCGTGAGCGCCAGAAGGATGTTGAGGAAGCGCAGGGCGCGGGTCACCTCCGCCATGGCCAGGACCGCGACCACGACGACCAGCGCCCCGAGCAGGTGATCGCTGTCGGCCGCCCCACCCACGCTGTTGAAGATGTCGGGAGCCGCCATCAACCACATCCCGACCAGGGCACTGATCATCAGGGTCGGAGGCACGATCAGCCCCGCCCACATCGCCCGCCAGGGGCTTTCCCCCCGCCGCGCCAGCCCGAGATCACGAATCTGCTCCGGGAGCGTCCCCCCGTTCCAGAACATCCTCCATGTCGATCGCCCGGCGCGCCTGGCGATCACCAGGTATTCGATCATGGCGATGACCTCGTCGAGCGACAGGGCGACCATCAGCAGCATGAACAGCGCGGAAATCAGACACAGCGTACACCATGCCCCCACGGCCAGCGGCTGAAGAATGATCAGGACCACGCTGGTGATACCCAAGGGGATGACCGCGACACCGAACATCGCCACCATCCACGGCATGGTCCGCCAGCGGCGCGAGTCCCCCATCACCGTCGAGAGGATCTCAATCAGGTACACGTACGCGCCCAGGCCCGCATCGGAAATCGGAAACATCTGGGACACGTCTGACGTGAGGACGCGGACCGTCCCATCGCCGAAGAACGGATCCCAGGCATGGCCGATGTGCCCGAGCTGGAACGCCGACATGTAGCGTGCAATGAAGTACGACACCACGCCCAGCAGGATGATCGGAGCGCGCTGTCCCCACGTAGACGGATTGTAGGACCAACCGGGCGGCACCTCGGGGCCGGGCATGGGCAGCCGCATCGGGATGATGACGGCGAAACTCACGACCATCAGCCCGACCAGCGTGTCGTTCGCATATGCGGCCACGTCGGGTGCCCAAAACACCAGCGGCGCGAACATCACCCACAGGCCGACGGTCGCATTGGCCCACGGCGCCCAGGGACGCCCTAGGTAGGTCAGGGCCGACAGCGCCATGATGAGCGCACCGCTGATCATGTCGCTGATCGCCAACTCCCGGCTGGGATAGGCCAGTGCCGACGGGCTGGCGGCCAGCCACGCGCCCAGCAGTCCCGCCGCGATGTGGGCCCACTTCTCCATCAATACCATGTCGGTCATGAGCGGGACGCGCAGGGGTTCGATCTGTCGGTCGGCGTCGCGCGCGGCGATGTCGCGGAACAGCGCGGCTTCCTGCGCCAGCAACTGCTCGGGCAGGTCGCGGACGCGCGCCATCGCCTCCTGCATCGGACGCATCATCTCGATGTGCCCTCGGGGATCGGTTTCCATGAGACGCTGGGCGTGGGCGTCGTGGGCGCGCTGTTCGGCCATGACCTGCTCGCCGGTGTGCTCCAGCAGGGTCTGCTGCGCCCGGAGTTCCTGCAGCCGGCGGACGGCGGCCTGGACTTCCTTGTCTTGACTCCGCTCTTCCGGAGCCTGCATCCCGTGACCGGCGTGGTCGTGCGTCATGGTGGGTGCACGGCAGATGCCGGCGCGGGAACGGGCTGAGTCTGCTGGAGCCAGTCCGGCATCGGCAGTTCGTTCTCGCGATACCAGGCCCAAGGATCGGCCAGCAGCGCCGCGGTGATAAGCGGAAGGGTCGCTCGCAGCGACCGGCGGGGTTTCCATCCCAAGACGGTCCGCGCGCGCGCGATGTCGAGCTCGTAGTGATCGTCGGCGAGGTCAATCATCCACGGCTTGATGAAGGGTTCACCACCCAGCGGGAGCCGATCTTTGAGGAGGGCAACGGTCTTCGCCAGCTGTTTTGGAATCCGGCGGGTCCGCCACTCGACGCCCTGGATCTGCTCCCCGATCATGCGTTGGAGATCCCCATACCCCACCGTCTCTGGTTCGCCAAGGAGCAGCACCAAATCAGCCGGCAATTCGCCTCGGCGCCGAGCGAGCAGCTCGTACGCCGTGATCACGTCATCGAGATGGACCATCGCCTGGCCGTGGGAGAGGTCCCCGGGGAACACATACGCATCCGGCGTCCGCTCGTAGATCCGCTGGATCTGCCGGGGAAGCGGAGCCGAGTGTCCCAGGTCGTTGTAGACGCCGGCGATCCTCAAGATGACGGTCGGGATGTCGCCGTGCGCGCGGCGGATCACCTCTTCGGTCCGGAGCTTCGATACGGGATACGGCCACTTCGGCTCCAACGGAGCCTCCTCGGTGATCGGGCGGCCGGGCACCGTCGGCGCGTGGACGAGCATCGTGCTGGAAAACACAAACTGCTCGACGGTGAACCGCTCCCGCAGCATGCGCAGCAGCCGGCGGGTGCCCTCGACGGTCACCTTCTCATAGAGGGGATTCGGCGCACCCGTGAAGTCGTAGTAAGCCGCGAAGTGACACACGGCGGCAAGCCTGTCCCCGTGGAGATCGCGGAGCGCATCCAGACCGCGGGCCAGGCTCGGTTCGGTCGTAAGATCGATGTACAGACACTCCGCGGTCGGCGGGGGATGCGACGGCGCGCGGCGGTCGAACCCGACGACGTTGTAGGCACCGCTCAACGCGCGGGCGACGGCGTAGCCAAGAAACCCGCTGCTCCCGGTCACCAGGATCGTGTCGCGCTGTTTACTCATCGTGGCGCACTCGGCGAATCACTCGCGCACGGAAGATGGTGCGACAGGAGTGCCCGTGGCGCGGCGCGAATCGGCAAAGACAACATCAGCGACTATCGTACCAAAGGCGGTGTGATGATGGGACGTGCCCGCATGCTGGCGTTGTTCGTAATCGGCCTGTTGGTGATCCCGGCTTTGGGCAATGCCCAGTCGGCGGCGGTACGCATGGCGATCACCCGAGACGAAGGCTACCTCAACCCGTACACGTATCAGACCGGCTACCCCGGCTGGAATCTGATGACACTCGTCTACGATCCTCTCTTTTACCCCGACGAGAACAACGAACCGATTCCGTGGCTCGTCAGGGAAGTACGGGTGAGCCAGGACGGGCGGACCTGGACGCTGACGCTGCATCCAAACCTGCGATGGCACGACGGACGGCCGCTCACGTCTGAGGATGTGAAGTTCACGTTTGAGTATGCCGCGCGGGTGACGCATTCCCGGTGGACTCCGACGACCCGGAACCTTGACGGCGTCGACGCCCCCTCTCCCCAAACCGTCGTGTTCCGCCTCAAGCAGCCCGACGCCGGGTTCCGCCTGCGCACACTGGCCGACGTGCCGATCCTCCCCAAGCACATCTGGGAATCCGTCACCACGGTCGCCGCCGCCCGCGCGTTCACGAACACGGTGGGCAGCGGACCCTATCGGGTTGAGGAAGTCCGAGACAACCAATTCTACCGCCTGGTGGCCAACCCGCAGTACTTCGCCGGGCCGCCGCGGGTCCGCGAACTGATCCTGCCGATCATCCGCGATGCGACCGTGTCGTTCACCGCCCTTCAGGCCGGCCAGATCGACACCACGGTGCGAACACTGACCCCCGAGCTCGTCGCGCAGTTTGAACGCCTGCCCGGGGTCAAGGTCGTCCGTGGGGCGGGCTTCACGTCCACGATCCTGCAGTTCAATGACGAACACCCGCTGCTCAAAGACGTGCGCCTGCGACAGGCAATCGCCAACGCGATCAACACGAACCTGATGGTCCGGCTGCTCTTGCTGGGCTACGCGGTGGTCGGATCCCCCGGCTACATCCACCCGGCATCACCGTTCTACGCCGCGGGACTGAAGTTCGACGCGAGCAAAGCCCGCGCGGTCGCCCTGCTCAATGAAGCGGGCTACACCGACCGCAACGGAGATGGTATCCGTGAAGCGCCCAACGGCACGCCGCTGCAGTTCACACTGCTGACCCTGGCCGGTAACCCGATCCGCATCCGCGGCGCCGAGTTGATCCGGACGTGGCTCAAGGACGTCGGCATCGGCACGACCGTCCGCGTGCAGGAGGATGCGGCCATCATCGACCAGGTCTGGCCCGACTTCGACGTCTGCAAGGGACGGCGATTCGACATGGCGGTCTTCGGATGGTCGGCTCCGGTGATGAGCCGGCCAACCGCCCTGGTCGACCTGTTCAATTCAGACTGCCGCGTCGGCACCATCAACATCGGCGGCTACAAGAACCCGGAGATCGACCGGTTGGGCAGCCAGCTCCTCACCACGGTCGAGATCGCCCGGCAGAAGCAGATCAGCGCCGAGATGCAGCGCATCCTGGCGCGCGATCTGCCGGTCCACGTCTTGTTCTATCCGGACACGATCATGGCATACCGGTCCGGCGCCTATGACCGGTGGGCGTTCCAGAAAGGACAGGGGATCGTGACCAAACTGTCATTTGTGGACCGGCCGAAGTAGTCTCCCATGACCCGGTTTGTCGCAGGCAAGGGCGTCCAGTACGCCCTTGTCTTGCTATTTGCGGTCACCCTGAACTTCGCGCTGCCGCGCATGATGCCCGGCAGCCCCCTGATCTTCCTGGCGGGGGAGGATGTCGGGTTCATGACCGAGCAGCAGCGGGGGCAGTTGCTGCAGGCGTTCGGCCTCGACCAGCCGGTGTGGCGGCAGTACGTGATCTACCTCCGCAACCTGGTGACCGGGAATCTGGGATTCTCCTACCAGCAGGGCCGGCCGATTGCCTCGATCATCGCCGACCGGCTCCCCTGGACGCTCGTGCTGGTGGGCACGGGCCTCGTCGTGGGCACCCTGGTCGGCGTGGCCTGGGGGACGCTCGCGGCGTGGCGCCGGCGGTCCGCCCTCGACGTCGGGTCCGTCGGCGTGGCGATGTTCTTCGACTCGGTCCCGTCATTCTGGCTGGGGATGGTCTTTATCGCCGTCTTTGCGGCGGGGCTGCGCTGGTTCCCCATCTTCGGCGCGACGACGCCTGGCGCAGGGTTGTCCGGGTGGCCGCTGCTTGTCGACATGGCGAGGCATCTGGTTCTGCCACTGACGACGCTGACGCTGATCACCATTCCCGGGATGTTCCTCATCATGCGGTACTCGATGCTCACGGTGCTCGGCGAGCAGTACGTGGCGACCGCGCGGTCCAAAGGCGTCGGCGAACGGGACGTGATGTTCCGCCACGCCATGCGCAACGCCCTGCTGCCGGTGGCCACGGTCTTCATGCTCAACGTCGGCTTCATCGTCAGCGGCGCCACGGTGATCGAGACGGTCTTTTCCTACCCCGGAGTGGGCCGGCTCCTCTTCGAGGCGGTGCTGGCCAGGGACTACCCGGTGCTCCAGGCGACGTTCTTCATCATCACCGTCAGCGTGATCGCCGCCAACATCTTCGCCGACCTGCTCTATCCGCTGATCGATCCCCGGGTGCGCCATGTCTGAGAGCCGCGCCATAGATACCCCCCTCTTCCCCCCCGCCCGGAACCTGCAGCCCCGGCGGCGCAGGTTTCGGCTCGGGGGAGTCGGCTGGACCGGCCTGACGCTGATGGCGCTCCTCGTCGGAGCCGCCGTCTTGGCGCCATGGATTGTGCCCTATGACCCGGGGCTGACGACCGGCGAGCCGTTCGAATCACCGTCGGGGCGGCACTGGCTGGGGACGAACGACGTGGGACAGGATCTGTTCAGCGAGATGATCGTGGGAGCCCGGATCTCGTTGTCCATCGGGTTCCTCGCGTCCACGGTCGCGATTTCGATCGGCACGCTCGTCGGAGTCGTCGCCGGCTACTTCGGATCGTGGGTCGACGCGGCCCTGATGCGGGTCGTCGACATCGTGCTGGTCATCCCGTTTCTCCCGCTGATGATCCTCCTGGCCGCCTACTTGGGCCCGTCATTCTGGAATCTCATCCTCGTCATCGGATTGCTGGTATGGGCCCGTCCGGCGCGGGTCATCCGGGCGCAGGTCTTGTCGCTCAAATCGCTGGACTTCGTTGATGCCGCGCGGGCGCTGGGTGCGCCGCCCGGACGGATCCTGCGCCGGCACATCCTGCCGGGGGTGCTGTCGTTGTCGCTGGCCCAGTTCATCCTGGCCGCGAGCAGCGCGATCCTCATTGAGGCCTCCCTCTCGTTTCTCGGGCTGGGAGATCCGACGGCGAAGTCCTGGGGGTCGATCCTCTACTATGCGCAGGTCCGCAGCGCGTTCCTCACCGGGGCTTGGCTGTGGTGGGTGCTGCCGCCCGGCCTGCTGATCACCGCGGCGGTGCTGGGATTTGCCTTTACCGGGTTCGCCGCCGAGGAAGTTCTCAATCCCCGGCTGCGCCGGTAGCGCGCTTAGCATGATGGACATCCTTGATCTCATCAAGCGCCGGCGCAGCATCTCCAGATTTCTGCCGGACCCGGTGCCCCGCGAAACGATTCACCGGATGCTCGAAGCCGCGACCTGGGCCCCCAATCACCATTTGACCGAACCCTGGGAATTCATCATCCTGGAGGGGCCCAGCCGCGACCAGTTCGCGGCCATTCGCCGCGACTTTCGGCTCACGCTGTTCCGCGATCCGGGCGCGCCGGAAGCCCAGAAGGCCGCCGACAAGATCTACCGTGACACCGCCGGTACCCCCGTCATCATCATCATCACGCTCCAGCACGCCACAGACCCGGCCGTTGCCGCCGATGATTTCGGGGCGACGTTCTGCGCCGTTCAGAACATGCTGCTGGTTGCGGCCGCAGACGGCGTCGGCACCTACCCGCGCACCGGCGGTCTGATCCACGATCCCGCCCTGCGGGCATTTCTCTCCCTGCCGCCCGACCGGGAGATCGTGGCGGTCGTCTACGTAGGGTATCCGGCGGTCGTGCCTGAGCGCACCCGCACCCCGTATGGACAGAAGACCCGGTGGATGACCGCGGATCCGGCCACGGCGGCTACGGCGGACACCGGTCCATCGGAGGGTGCGTCCGGAACCCGCAGTGCGGCGGGGTCTGCCATCGATCCCGTCTGCCATATGGCGGTCGACATCCCGACGGCCGAATTCACCAGCGTGTACCGCGGCCAGACATTCTACTTCTGCGCGCCCGGGTGCAAAGCGGCCTTCGACGCGGATCCGGCGGCGTATGTGGGGGCGGAGTCCTGACCGTCATTCATCACAGGAGGATGTGATTGGGATGCCGACAATCCTGGCGCTCGCCACGTTTGGCCTCGAAATCGTCGAATGCGGAGGGGCGCTGACGCTCAATGTCGATGGGGGCGGGCGCAGCGAGGCGGCCGTGCTGCTCGCCCGCGCGGAATCCCGCCCGCAGATCACCCGCGCCGGCGAGGCCCTGCGCGTGCCGGTGCGATTCCTGGACGGGCCCTACGGCGAGATCGAACCGTCAGTCGAGATGAAATGCCGCATCATCTCCGTGGTGCGCGAGATCCGTCCCGACATCGTCATCACCCAGGACCCGGAGCACTCGTTCCAGGACCTCGATCCGGACCGCCGCCCGGCCATGATCCTCTACCTGGAGGCGCTGGCCCTGGCGGGGCGGGATTGGAAAGTGCAAGAGTGCGGCGGACACCCCCCGCACGTCGTCCGCACGATCTACTACATGACGCCCCACCATCCCAACTGCGTGGTCGACGTGGCTCCGGCCTGGGAGCGGAAAGAACGGGCCCTGGACGCGCTGGGCGGCCAGCTGGCCTTCAGCGGCCTCATGTACCGCAAGCAGTTCGGCGACGGGCTGGCCGCGATTGTTCCCGATCACGCCGGCCTCGATGATGCAACGCTCGGCAGGCGCCTCCACCGGGAGATTGACCGGGCGTTCCACCTGTACTACGGGCCGCCCAGTCACGGACGGTTCATGCTGGCCGAGCCCTACCGGCGGGACGGCGCCTTCCAACTCGAGCGGTTGATCGTGTAGGCTGAGATTAGAATGTCTGAGGGTCACGGCCACACCCACGGCGTCATCGACCCGACGATTGCGACCACAGCCAGAGGAATCTGGGCGATCAAGTGGTCATTCGTCGGCCTGATGACGACCGCGCTCCTGCAGGTCGTCGTCGTCTACCTCTCCGGCAGCGTGGCGCTGCTGGCGGATACCATTCACAACATTGGGGACGCGGCCACGGCGATCCCGCTGTGGATCGCGTTCGCCTTCGCGCGGCTGAGGCCCACCAAGCGGTTCCCCTTCGGCTACGGTCGCGTGGAGGACCTGGCCGGAGTGGTCATCGTGCTGATTATCCTGTTCAGTGCCGTGGTGGCCGGCTACGAGGCCGTCGACCGGCTGATCCATCCGCGTACCATCGCATACCTGGGTGCCGTGGCCGCGGCGTCGGTCATCGGGTTTCTGGGGAACGAGGCCGTAGCCGTGTTCCGGATCCGTGTCGGCAAGGAGATCGGCAGCGCCGCGTTGATCGCCGACGGATACCACGCGCGCGTCGACGGCTGGACCAGCCTGGCCGTCCTCTTTGGTGCGGTGGGAGTATGGCTGGGTTACCCGCTGGCCGACCCGCTAGTCGGGCTGGCGATTACCGTGGCCATCCTGGGAATCGTCTGGCAGTCGGGCAAGGCCGTCTTCACGCGGATGCTCGACGGGGTGGAACCCGGCGTGATCGACGAGATCGAGCACGCGGCACATCACGTCGCCGGCGTGCGGGACGTCACCGAGGCGCGCGCCCGGTGGGTCGGCCACCGCCTGCACGCGGAGGTGAACGTCGCGGTGGCGCCCGACCTCTCGGTGGCGCAGGCCCACGCCATTGCCAAAGAAGTCCACCATCAACTGCTGCACCATGTCCCCTACCTCGCCGGCGCGACCATCCACGTCGATCCGGCCGACGAAGCGGGAGAAGAATACCACCGGATCACCGCCCACAGCCACGACGGGCTGCCGGTGCACTCGCACTGAGGGGGCAGCACCAGGACCATCATCGCCCGCCTCTCACACCGCCTCGATATCTGTCGTGGGATACATTCGCTCAACTTTGCCCTTCTGATCCAGGAGTACGGTGGCCACCTGGTACTCGGACACCACGCGCACGATCGTGCCCTCGGGCTGGCCATCTTCCACGAGAACTCGCACTCGTTC
The DNA here is from genome assembly GCA_035292085.1 of bacterium. Classification (GTDB taxonomy): domain Bacteria; phylum Sysuimicrobiota; class Sysuimicrobiia; order Sysuimicrobiales; family Kaftiobacteriaceae; genus DASXUC01. The sequence continues at coordinate 78,958 of DATDQT010000083.1, read as the reverse complement.
TCCCGGCTTGATCGTACGGCCGTTTCGATCCGTCGCTTGCTCGCGCATGTCTACCATATGCTCTCCTCACTCCTCCAGCAGGAGCCGGTTTCTGACCCGGGCCAATAGGTCCCGCCGCGTGATCGCCCCGACGAACCGCGAGCCGTCGCGCACCATCACCTGTCCAGTTGGCGACGCCGCGACGGCCAGGAAGGCATCGAATGCGCTTTGGGACGCGTTCACCGTTGGGCACTCCGCCTCCGGCGTCATCGCCTCGGCGACGGTGACCTGCTCCCATTGTTCGCGGGGCGTTTTCTTCGCGTCGTCAAGGGAAATGAACCCGAGCACCCGGCTGTCGTCGACGACACGGAATTCGGACTCCGCACTGCCCAGCAGGTGTTCGTGCACAAATTCCGCGAGCGTGATCTGCGGGCGCACCGTGGCGGTGTCCTCACGCATCAAGTCGCGCGCGATGAGCCCGCGCAGCGCCCGGCGGATGAGCACCTGCTGGTAGCCGGCCTGGGCGGCCTGCAACAGGAACCAGCCGATGAACACCAGCCACATGCCGTTGCCGACCCGGCCGCCGAAGACCTGCAGGAGGCCGAAGGCGATCATCAGGTAGGCAAATCCCTGCCCCACGCTGCTGGCGATGAGCGTGGCGCGGGTCAGATTTCCTGTGAAGTACCAGATCGCCGAGCGGAGGACCCGGCCGCCGTCGAGCGGGAAGGCCGGCACGAGATTGAAGAGGGCCACCGCCACATTGATGAACCCCAGGTACTGAAACAGGAGGCGCGCCGCTTCCGCGCCGACGGCTCGCGACAGCCCCCAGAACAGGCCCCCGATCACCAGGCTCGTCAGTGGGCCGGCCGCGGCCATCCGGAACTCGCCGCCGGCCGTGTCGGGTTCCTTGGCCATCTGGGCCACGCCGCCGAAGATGAACAGTGTGATCCGGCGGACCGACAGTCCCTCCCGGATCGCCACGTAGGAATGGGCGAGTTCATGCAGCAACAGTGCCGCAAAGAACAACAGGGTGGCGGTGACCGACAGCGCGATCACGGTCACCATGCCAAGGTTCGGACCCACCCGCGGGAAGTACCCGACGGCCAGCGACCAGGCGATGAGGCCGAAGACGATCAGCCAGGTGTAGTGGATCTCGACGGAAATCCCGAAGATGCGGGCGACGCGGAACCCGGTCATGCCCTAGTGCCGTACCAACTTGATAGTCAATCTCATCTTCCGAGCGATTCTTGAAGGCTCCAAGACGAACATACCTGGCGAATCGAGTTGGTACGGCACTAACTGTCGTGGGGCGGCTTGAATTGCTCGATGGGGTTCCGGCAGTCGTTGCAGTAGTAGATCGCGCGGCACAGCGTCGGGCCAAACGAGTTCTCGAGGGTCGTATTCGTCGACCCGCAGAACGGACACGCGACCGGCCGCGCCGGCGGCCGCGCAGCGGGGACCGCCATCCCGTGCGCGACCAGACGCTGCCTCCCCCGCTCGCTCATCCGCGCGATGGTCCACGGACGCGCGAAGCTCAGGTCGACCTGGACATCCTGGACCTCGGGGAGCTCACGCACGCGGCGGCGGATATCCTCACGCATGACCTCGATCGCCGGGCAGGCACTAAACGTCGGCACCAGGGTGATCCGGACGTGCCCGTCGGCCACGTCGACGGCATCGATCATCCCCAGATCAGTCACCGAGATGGGTAGTTCGGGATCCTCAACCGTGTGGAGGACGTCCCAGATCCTCGACTCCAGCGCCGTTTCGGTTCTGATCATCTCCATGCGTCTACCAGGTGGCTCCCGGTTCCGCCCTCCAGACCTCCGTCATGTCGCCCAGCAGGACGGTGAGATCCTCGCTGTGCGTCCCCGACCGGCCGCCCGGTCCGCCCCTCTCCTCGGTGACACGCAGTCCGAGCTCCTCCAACACGGCGGTGACCTCCCGCCGCCAGCGCTCGGCCTGCGCGGCCGCATCCAACGTCATGATACCGGACTCCACCACGGTCCGCTCTTCTTCCACCGGCTCAAACACCCCGACGGCCTCGGGCCAGGCCGCGTCCAGCGCCCCCTGAATCCGCGCGTGTGCCTCATCGCTCGCCCCGGCCAGCCGGCGCAACCACTGCTCCCCATAGAGGAGGTGGTACTTCTCTTCCCGCCGCAGCGCCGCCGCCAAGTCGGCGAGAGACCGGGCCGTGCCTCCGGCGAGCGCCTCCAGCCGGACGGCATCCGCCCGATCGTACAGAAACAGCCGGACGATGCTGTACCCCCAATCGTCGTTGAGCCGTTCGGTCAGAATCGCGTTGCGGAACTCTCCCGCGGAACGGCCATAGGCCAGGGTATCGGCGCTCCCCCCCAACAGTGCGGCCGCCTGTTCGTAGAAGAGCCGGGCATGTCCGATCTCTTCCTGGGCGATCGAGGACAGCGCGACGTCGGATTCGATGTCGGGGGCGAACCCAGTCCACTCGGAGTGCCGGTGCCCAAGGATCAGCTCGTCATCGGCGATCGCCAGCAGGTAACCGGCCAGACCCGTGACGCGCGGCAGGACGCCCGCGGGTTCCGTCATCCGCCGCGGCGCCCTTGAGTCCCCCGCCGCGGCTCGGGTGGCGAGGGCCGGCGGGGTCCTTTCATGACCCGCTGCTGCTCCCGGTAGGAGCCGCCGAACCGGTAGCTCTTGTCGATCGCCGGCTCGAACATCTCGGCCTCGTCGTAGGCGGTAGCTGCCACGGCCGTATACGGCACCACCCACAGGTTGACGCACGGATCGCGGCGGGCGAACTGCTCCTTGGCGAGCACGAGGGCCATCTCCGGATCCGTGGCATGGACGTCGCCCACATGGACGTGCGGATCGTTCTTGGTGTCCTGGCGGAATACCGCAAACAGATGTGCGGCGTCGGACTCGTCCTTGCCCAGCAATTGCCAGAGCGCGGGCATGAACCAGGGCTCAGGCGGGGAGGTCGGTCCGGTGGAACATGAAGACCGAGAAATCCAGGTTCTGGGCGGCGATCCCCAGCTGGCGCAGCATCGCCATCGCCTGCGCGCGGTGGTGCACCTCATGGAACAGCAGCTGCGCGGCGATCCCGCCGGTCGTCGTCTGCACCCGGATGGCCGGACGGTCCGCCGGCCTGACCACGTACTCCACCGGCGCAGTCCAGTCGGCGATCTCCCGCAACGCGCCGGCGGTGCGTTCGGTCTCCCGCTGCCACACCGGCTCGAGGTCGGCGAAGCCGGTGTGGGCAAAGCGCGTAAACGGACGGTCCTCGGGCGGGGGCATGTCTTCTCCGCTTAGGCGCCGCGTGTACACCCACTCGCCGCTGGCGATCTCGACCATGGTCGCCCGCAGCGTCTTCAATCCCATCGGGAATTCCCGCGCGTACTGGTCGGCCGACAGCGGCCGTACCCAGTCAAAGAGCCTGGCCCGCGCCTTCACCAGATAGTCGTGCAGGTGTGGTGGCGTGAACCCCTCGCCGGTGACCGTCATGCCGCCATCCCCCAGTGTCCCATGGCCTCGCGCACCCACTCGTGCCGCCGCCAGTAGTCGTTGCGGAGTGCCAGCCGCGCCGCCGACTTCGGGCCCTCGCCGCGAATCACGCGCCTGAACTCCTCCCAATCGGGCTCGCTGTAATCATAGCGGCTCTCCGCCTCGTTCCAGCGCAGGTGGGGATCCGGCACGCGCAGCCCGTAGTCGGTGATCAGCGTCACGAACTGCCGGAGAAACTGCTGGCGGAGTTCGTCGTTGGTCTTGACCTTGATCCGCCAGCGCATCATGGTCTCCAGGTGCGGCGACGCCTGATCGCGCGGACCGAAGAAGTGCATGATCGGCTGCCACCAGCGGTCGATCGCGTCCTGCAGCATCGCGCGCTGCCGGGCGGTGCCTTCGGCCAGGGTCCGGTAGACGTCGATCCCCAGCCGGATGTGAAAATCCTCTTCGTAGCAGATGCGTTTGAGCACCCGCGCATAGGGCGCGTAACTGGACGCGCGCAGCGATCCCTGGGTCTGCATCGCGGCGCCGTCCACGAAGACCTGGATCACCGCGACGTCGGCCCACGTCTGCGCCGGGTAGTGGAACACGTTGTGGAACTTGCTCTTGCCCGACAGCAGCTCTTCGATCATCTGCCGGCGCGACTTGCCCAGGTCTTCCGCCACCCGGTACAGCAGCTGTGCGTGGCCCACCTCGTCCTGGACTTTGGCGACCAGCGCCATCTTGCGGTTGAGCGTCGGGGCCCGCGGGATCCACTCCCGTTCCGGCAGGGCGCCCATCAACTCCGAGTTGGCATGCATCTGGATCAGGCGGAGGCACTCGTAGCGGTACTGCGCGGGCAGCCACTCGCCGGCATCGAGCCGGTCCCCCGAGGCAATCTTGGCCTCGAACGCGGCTAACTTCTCTGCGTCCTCTTCCGGAAATTGCGGGTTGGCCATGAGTGGTTCTACCTTGGTTGAATTGTAGTCCTGGGGGCCGCTGTCCGCAACGAACTCGCGGTGCGCGCAGCCGGGACGCCGTGCGGTTTATCGACGGGAGGCCACGTCGAGTGCGATGCCCGCGGCGAGGCCGGCTGCGGTGGCGATGAGCTGGCCGCTGACGCGCTCGAGCGTGTCGCTGGGGGTGTGGATGGCATCGTCGTCCCCGGTGTGGAGGAACACGGCCGGCACGCCGGCCTGCTCGAATGACACGTGATCGCTCGAGCCGAACCGGAAGCGGCGCAGGGTCATCCCGAGCCGCCGGGCCGCCGCATCGGCGATGTCCAGCATGAGCGGGTTGCCGCTGGCGTTGCCGGCCATGATCGAGGGGCCGCGGCCCACCATGTCCATGTTCACCATCCCGACGATGGTACCGGTCGCGTTCCTGACGTAGAATGCAGAACCCACCAGTCCCACTTCCTCGGCCCCGAATCCGATGAAGTGGATGGTCCGCGCCGTCGGGACGGCCGCCAGCAGGCGGGCCGCTTCAAGGACCGCAGCCGTCCCCGACGCGTTGTCGTTGGCGCCCGGGCTGACGCGCACGGAGTCGCGGTGCCCGCCGACGACGACGACCTCGTTGGAGGCCGCCGTCCCGCGCTTGATCCCGATGACGTTCTCGGTCATCCGCTGCTCGATGATCGCGCTCACGACCAACCGCACGCGGACCGGACCCGCCCTCGACAAATCCAGCAGGCGCTGGCCGTCGTCCTGGCCGATGATGACGGCGGGGATGCGCGACGGCTCGACCAGCGTCGCGGCGATCGGACCGCCCTGCGTATTGTAGACAATGACGGCCGCGCCGCCGGCCGCGGCGACGTTGGCGGCCTTCTCGCGGAACTGGATCTGTCCACGCTCCGCCAGCGCAATCTTGCCGTCGAGATTCTTTCCGGTCAGGTCCTGCGGCCGGGCCAGCCCGACAGAGACGATCTCGGCTTCCGCGCCCGCGTCGGGCGTCGAGGCCGAGAACTCCAACGTCACGGCGCGGATCGACCCTGCCGCCGGTGCCGTGACCGTCAGCGACGGCGCCCGGACCTCCTCGAAGTACCGGAATGAAAACCGCTGCCGCTCGACCGCGTACCCCAGCCGGCGAAACTGGTCAGCCAGGTAGTCGGCGCCCCGGGCGTCGTTGGGCGATCCGGCCGGCCGGGGACCGATCTGCTGGCTGAGGACGGCGGTATGCTCGATCGCCAGCTGCGGCGAGGCCGCCGGCAGGGCCGGCGCAGCGGCCGGAGCTGCCAGGGTGGTGGCCGCCAGGGCCAGCACGGCGAGAGAGACCAACAGACGCACGGTGAGGCGAAACCCGTTCATCCGGCGGCCGCCAGGTCTCGAAATGCCCCAAGGAGCCGGTCGTACGTCGCGTCCAAGTGTTCCGGAATCACTTTCACATCCCCGAGCACCGGCATGAAGTTCGTGTCACCCACCCAGCGCGGCACGACATGGACGTGCAGGTGTTCGTCGATCCCGGCGCCGGCGGCGCGTCCCAGGTTCATTCCGACATTGGCTCCTTCGGGATGAAAGACGTGTTCCAGGGTCCGCAGGCTTAGCGTCGTGGTCTGCATCACCTCGAGGAGCTCGGCGTCGTCGAGGTCGGCCGGCCGGGCCACGTGCCGGGACGGGACGACCATGACATGTCCTGAGTTGTACGGATACAGGTTCAGCATGACGAACGCGTGACGGCGGCGGTAGACTACGAGATTTGCCCGGTCGTCCCCGCCAGCCGCCGCCGCGCAGAAGATGCAGCCTTCAGGATGGTCCTGCTGAATGTAGGCGAGACGCCAGGGGGCCCAGAGCTGCCTCATCCTGTTCCAACCCGGCAGTCAGGCATCCGGTCGCGCACAGAGGGCAGCCGGGTTGGGACGGGACTCATGCCGTACCAACCCGGCAGGCAACTGTGCTGGCCGCGGCATGAGACAGCCGGGTTGGTCCGGCACTCATCGGCGGGCGCGGGCCTTCTTGCGCCGCAGGAACTCCAGCGCCGATTGGGCCGCGGCCTGCTCCGCCTGCTTCTTGTTCTGTCCCTTCCCCTCGCCGAGGATCCGCCCGCCGGCCTCGACCGTCGCGACGAACAGTTTCGCGTGGTCGGGGCCTTCCTGGTCGGTAATACGGTACCGCGGCAGCCGTCGTTCGCGTTCCTGCAGCAACTCCTGGAGTTCGCTCTTGTAATCCTCCGACGGCGCTTCCAGGTCCTCGTAGACGTCCTGCAGCAGCCGCGAGGTCACCGCGTGCGCCACACCGAAGCCCGAGTCGACGTACACGGCGCCCAGCACGGCCTCGACCACGTCCGCCAGCATGGACGCCCGCAGGCGGCCGCCGGACTTCTCTTCTCCTTTGCCCATCAGGATGTACCGGCCCAGGTCCAGGCTCCGCGCGATCCGCGCCAGCCACGGCTCACTGACGATCCGGGCCCGCAGTTTCGCCAGTTCTCCTTCCGGCGCATCACTGAACCGGTAGTAGAGGTAGTCGCACACGACGAGGTTCAGTACCGCGTCGCCCAGCAGTTCCAGCCGCTCGTAACTCTCCCGCCGGCCGCCGCGGCCCTCGTGGCCGTAGGAACCGTGCTGGAGGGCGAGGTTGAGCAGTGTCCGGTCGCGGAACCGGACGTCGAGCTTGGCCTCCAGCTCCTGCAGCTGGGCGACCCGGGGTTCGTCGAGTTGAAGATCGGCGGCCTGGTCGATGTCAGGCGGCATCATACTTGCGGACGATCAGGATCGCGTTGTGCCCTCCAAACCCAAACGCGTTCGACATCGCCGTCCGGACCTTCGCCGGCCGGGCCTCGTTGGGCACGTAGTCCAGGTCGCACTCTGGATCGGGATGGGTGTAATTGATCGTGGGAGGCAGCACCTGGTGTTCGATGGCCAGGGCGCAGACGATGAGTTCGACCCCCCCGGCCGCGCCGAGCAGGTGTCCGGTCATCGACTTGGTCGAACTGACCGCCACCGCCCTCGCGTGCGGGCCGAAGACCCGCTTGATGGCGAGCGTTTCCGTCCGGTCATTGTAGGGCGTGCTGGTCCCGTGGGCGTTGATGTAGTCGACCTCCGACGGATCGATCTTCGCATCGTGCAGCGCGTTGCGGATGCTCCGCGACGCGCCGTCGGCGTCGGGATCGGGCTGGGTGATATGGTAAGCGTCGCCGCTCATCCCGTAGCCGATCAACTCGCAGTAGATGTGGGCTTCCCGGCGCAGCGCATGTTCCAGGTCCTCGACGAGTACGATCCCGGCGCCCTCCCCCATGATGAACCCGTCGCGTTCGGCGTCGAACGGCCGGCTGGCCTTTTCCGGTTCGTCGTTCCGGGTCGACATCGCCCGCATCGAGCAGAACCCGGCCATGCTGAGCATCGTGATCGCCGCCTCCGACCCGCCGGCCAGCATCGCGACCGCCTCGCCGCGCTGGATGATCCGCATGGCCTCCCCGATCGCATTCCCTCCCGTCGCGCACGCGGTGACGACCGCGCTGTTGGGCCCCTTGGCGCCCAGCAGGATGGAGCACACGCCGGAGGCCATGTTGATGATGATCATCGGGATGAAGAACGGGCTGACGCGCTGCGGGCCGCGCTCGATGAGGATGCGGTGCTGCGCTTCCCAGGTGGTCGCCCCCCCGATGCCGGACCCGATCAACACGCCGACCTGGCCGGCGTTCTCGGGCGTGATCGCGAAGGCGGCGTCGTCCAGCGCCATGCGGCACGCCGCGTGGGCGAACTGGACGAAGCGGTCGTTGCGGCGCGCTTCCTTCCGGTCCATGAACGAGACCGGGTCAAAGTCGGTGACCTCGGCCGCGATCTGTGTCTCCAGGGGCGATGCATCGAAGCTGGTGACGCGCCGGACGCCGCTGCGGCCGGTCATCAGACCCTGCCACAGCGCCTCCGCGCCCGTCCCGATCGGGCTGACGACGCCCAGGCCGGTGACCACCACGCGGCGCGTCATGAGGGACCGTCCTCCCGCGTGCTACGACGTGCCCGCGCCAGACGTGTCTCCGGCATGCGATTCGATGTACTTCACCGCGTCGCCGACGGTCACAATCTTCTCGGCATCCTCGTCGGCGATGCTGATCCCAAACTCTTCCTCCAGGGCCATGACCAGCTCCACCACGTCGAGGGAATCGGCCCCCAAGTCCTCGATGAAGGAAGCCTCCACGGTCACCTCATCCGGGGCCACGTTGAGCTGGTCGACGACGATGCCCTTCACCCGCTCGAATGCTGCTGCCATGTTCAATCCCACCCCCGCATTGGTGTTAGTGCATCACCAGGCCGCCGTTCACATGGATGACCTGCCCGGTAATGTAGGCGGCATCGTCGGATGCGAGAAAGGCTACCACGGCGGCTACTTCCTCAGGTTTCCCCGCGCGTCCTAGGGGAACCTGCTCTACGTACGTGTTGACCACCTCCGGCGGCAACCGGTCCGTCATCCCGACCGCGATGAACCCCGGCGCCACGGCGTTGACGGTGATGCCGCGCGATCCGACTTCCCGCGCCACCGCCTTCGTGAATCCGATGATCCCGGCCTTCGAGGCGGCGTAGTTCGCCTGGCCGGCCGGGCCGAGCTGCGCGGCGACCGACGTCATATTCACGATTCGCCCCCCGCGCTGGCGCAGCATCTCCCGCAGGGCCGCCTTCGTGCAGTAGAACGTGGCGCTGAGATTGGCGGCGAGCACGGCCTCCCAGTCCTCATCGCGCATCCGCAGCAGCAGCGTATCCTTCGTGATGCCGGCGTTATTCACCAGGATGTGCACGCCGCCGAGTGCGTCTTTTGCCGCGGCCATGATCCGCTGCGCCGGCTCCGACGCCGTGAGGTCGCCCTGCACGCTGATCGCACGGCCCCCCCGGGTGGTAATGTCACTAACGACCTGCTCGGCCGCGTCGCGGTTGGTCCCGTAATGGACTGCGACGGCGGCGCCGTCTTTCGCCAGCGCGAGCGCGATCGCCCGGCCGAGCCCGCCGGATGCCCCGGTCACGACCGCGACCTTACCGTCGAGGGTCCCACGTGGCCCGCTCACTGGAGCGCACGCAGCGTCTCGTCCAGCGATTTCGGATCCTCGACGTGCAGTGTCCTTACGCCCTCGACTGTCTTCCGGACCATGCCGGACAGCGACGTGCCCGGGCCGATCTCAATGAACGCCTCCGCCCCGGCCTCCACCATGGTCCGGACCGAATCATCCCAGCGCACGGGACTGGCGACCTGCGTCACGAGCAGCCGGCGGATGTCGTCGGGCCCGGCAACGGGTTGCGCGGTCACGTTGCTGACCACCGGGACGCCGGGCGCCGCAATCGGGACTGCGGCCAGCGCCCCGGCGAGGCGCTCCGCGGCGGGGGCCATGAGGTTGGTATGGAACGGCGCGCTGACGGGCAGCAGCACGGCCCGCCGGGCGCCCGCCGCTTTGGCCCGCACGATGGCGTCCTGCACGGCGGCTTCGTCGCCGGCGATCACGACCTGGCCGGGGCTGTTGAAATTCGACGGCTCGACGACCCCGGCGGCGGAGGCCTCGGCGCACACCCGGCGGACCGCCTCGGCGTCCAGTCCCAGAATCGCCGCCATCGCGGTCCGGCGTCCTGCCGCGGCCTCCTGCATGAACCGGCCGCGGGCGCGCACCACCCGCACGGCGTCGTCAAACGCGAGCGCGCCGGCGCACACCAGCGCGGTGTACTCCCCCAGACTCAACCCCGCCGCGAGATCCGGATGGTGGCCGGCCTCCTGCAGCACCGTCATGCAGGCCACGCTGGCGGCCAGCAGGGCCGGCTGGGTGATTTCGGTTTGCCGGAGGGTGTCGTCAGGCCCGTCCCAGCACACGCGGGTCAACTCGAAGCCCAGCGCCTCATCGGCGCGCGCGAACACCGCGCGCGCGGCCGGAAAGGCCCGGGCCATGTCTTTGCCCATGCCCACGACCTGCGCGCCCTGCCCGGGAAAGACCCACGCGATCACGAGACGGTGGCCGGAACCGGCAGCGTCCAGCGCATCGCGCACGACGCCCAGGTGAGACCGCCCCCGAACGCCACCATAATGATCAGGTCGCCGGGTTTGATCCGGCCGGCCATGACCGCTTCGTAGAGCGCGACCGGTACCGACGCGGATGAGGTGTTTCCGTAGCGCTGCACATTGACGAAGAATTTCTCACGGGGCTGGCCCAACCGCTCGGCCGCGGCATCGATGATCCGGATGTTCGCCTGATGCGGGATGAAGTAGTCTACGTCTTCCAAGGCCACCCCCGCGCGGGCGGCCGCCTCTTCGATCGCCTTGGGGATGCACCGGACCGCGAATTTATAGACCTCGCGCCCGTTCATTTTCAGGTAGTGCTGCTCTCGCTCCACGGACTCGAAACTGGCCGGAATCCGCGACCCGCCGGCCGGAAGGATGATCAGCGACCCTCCGCGTCCGTCGGCACCGAGGTAGAACGACAGAAAGCCCTGCCCCGGTTCCGCGGGCGACATCACGACCGCCCCCGCGGAGTCGCCGAACAGCACGCAGGTATTCCGGTCCTTCCAGTTCGTAATCTTGGAGAGCGTTTCCGCGCCGACGACCAGCACGTGGCGGGCGCTTCCGGCGGCAATGTACCCGTGGGCCATGGCGACGGCATACCCCCAACTGCTGCACGCGGCCGATAGGTCGAATGCGCCGGCGCGGCGCGCCCCGAGACGATCCTGCAGGACGCAGGCGGTGGCCGGAAACAGCATGTCCGGGGTCGCCGTGCCGACGATGATCAAGTCGAGATCAGACGGCTGCACCCCCGCCTGGGCGAGGGCTTCGAGGGATGCCTCGTAGGCCAGATCGGAACTGGCTTGCTCGGGCGCCGCGATGCGGCGCTCGCGGATGCCGGTGCGGGTCATGATCCATTCGTCGGTGGTGTCCACCATCCGCTCGAGCTCGGCGTTGGTCAGCACCCGATCAGGGACATACCGCCCGATCCCGGCGATCGTCGACCCTCTCACGTCCGGCCCCCTTCGCCGATCGGCCCGCTCACCGTCGCTTCGTCTCGGCCTCCTCGACCTCGACGACCTGGCGGCCGGCGTAGTAGCCGCAGTTTGGGCAGACGTAGTGCGTGCGCATGCGCTGGTGGCACTGCGGACATTCCACGAGCGTGGGTACCTGCGCGCGCCAATGGGCCCGCCGCGTCAATCCCGCCTTCCGCGACCGCCGGTGCTTCTGGATCCCCATCCTTCAACCCCCTTCACGGCTGACGATCGTCGATCTTGAGTTGCGCCAGCGGCGCCCAGCGCGGATCGGAGGGCCTCGATGCGTGCCCGCAGTCCGCCTCGTTCCGGTTGGCCCCGCATTCCGGACAGATGCCTTGACAGTCCGGCCGGCACAGCGGCGCCATCGGCGCGGCCAGCAGCAAGTGCTGCCGGACAACCTCGGTCACGTCGAGCGTGTCGAGCTCGAGCTCCTCCTCGAACGCGGCCGTCAGCGGGCGCCCGATCTCCATCAGGCAGCGACTGCAGACCACCGTGGCGATGGTGCCGACGGTTCCCCGGAGGTGGAGCGAGAGCGGCGTGCGGGTGATTTCCAGCCGCCCCGTCACGGGGGCATCCAGCATGAGCTCGTTGCTGCCGCTGACCACGCGCTCGTCGAAGCTCGCGCGCACGACCTGACCCGGTTCGAGCGCGTCGGCATCGATTCGCACTCCAGCACCACCGCGGACGAAATCCTCTCATTATAGGCCTACGTATCACCGCGTTGCAACACGTCGCGTCCTCTGCGCACGGCGTCGAGGATCCGGACGAGGTGCGCCTCCAGTTCGTCGAGGACCTGCCGGGCATACGCATCGGCGCCGTCGCGCGTCGCCCCGGCGTCCGACCGCGCCTGCTGGAGCAGGTCTTCCGCGCGGCGCCGGATTTCACGCATCACCTCACTGTGCTCCACCATCGTCCGCACGGTGGCCTGGGCCTCTTCCACGATGCGCCGCGCCTCGTCTTGAGCGTCCCGGTGCCGCGCCTCCATCTCCTCGCGCAGGCGGTGCGCATCGTGCAGATCCAGCGGGAGTGCCGTGCGGATCATCTCGATGAGACCGATCACGGCGGCGGCGTCGACCATCTTCTTCTCGGTCAGCGGGACCGCGGCGCTGCGCGCGACGAGTTCCTCGAGACGGTCGAGCAGTTCCATCACCGACGCCCGCGGCGGAAGCGGCCGCATGTCACCGCCGCCTGACCTTGGCGCGAATGCGGGATTCCAGCCCGGCCGGCACCAGGCCGGCGACCTCCCCGCCCAGGCGAGCCACCTCGCGGATCAGGCTCGAGGACAGGAAGAAATACGCGGGGGCGGTCATGAAGAACACCGTGTCCAGGTCCGGCCGCAGGCGCTGGTTCATGACCGCCTGCTTGAGTTCATACTCGAAATCTCCGATCGCCCGCAGGCCCTTCACAAGGACCCGCGCGCCCCGAGCGGTCGCGTACTCGACCGTGAGGCCCTCGTAGCTATCCACGGTCACGCCGCGCAGGTGTCCGGTCGCCGCGCGGAGCATCTCCATGCGCTCTTCGACCGTGAACAAGGCCGACTTTTCGGCATTGCGGGCGACGGCAATGATGACCGTCTCGAACACGCGCGCCGCGCGTTCAATGACATCGAGGTGGCCGAGGTGGACGGGGTCGAAACTGCCGGGGTACACGGCGGTCGTCATGGGTTAGCCTCCCTCCTTTTCCTGCGCGAAAAACCACAGCACCGTTTCGCCGTACCGTGCCTCCCGGACCAGGACGAGGCCGGCGGCGTCCGGCCGGTCGCGCCAGTGGCCCTCGGCCACGACGATGCCTCCGGGAGCCAGGATGCCGTCGGCCACGATCGCGCGCAGGACCTTCGGGATCCACTGCCCCCCGTACGGCGGGTCCAGCACGATGAGGTCAAACGTGCGGCTCCTCCGGGCGAGTTCGTGGACGGCGGGGACGGCATCTCTCCGCCAGACCTCGATCCGGTCGGTCCACTGGGCGCGCTGGCCGCGGGCGCGGATGGCGCCGGCCAACGCATGATCGCGCTCCACGAACACGGCGAACGAGGCGCCGCGCCGCAGCGCTTCCAGGCCCAACGCGCCGGATCCGGCAAAGAGATCGAGCACCCGCGCGCCGGCCAGGTCGAGACGTCCCCCCAGGATGTTGAACAGCGCGTCGCGCACCACCCCCGACGTCGGCCGGAACCCGCTCCTGACGCGATCGCCGGATCCGGGCCCGGCCGGCCCACTCCGGGCAGCGGAGCGGCGCGGCGAATCAGCCGACCGCCGCCGCTTCACCGGGCTTGAGGAACCGGGCCTGCACGGCGTGGCGCAGCGCACGGTGGGCTGGATCGTCCAGCCGCGGATCCCGCTCGACGACCATCCGGGCTTCCTGCCGGGCGGCCTCGAGCAGCGGTAGGTCGGCGACGGGATCGGCAATCCGCAGGTCCGGCAGGCCGTGCTGTCTGGTCCCGAAGATTTCGCCGGGGCCCCGCAGTTCAAGGTCCCGCTGCGCGATGATGAACCCGTCTTTCGTCTGGGCCATGACGTCCATTCGCTCCCGGGCCGCGTCCGTCCGCGGCGAGGTGAGCAGGATGCAGAACGAGGTTTCCGCCCCGCGGCCGATCCGTCCGCGCAGTTGGTGGAGCTGCGCCAGACCAAACCGGTCGGCATCTTCCACGACCATGATGGTCGCAGCCGGCACGTCGATGCCGACCTCGATGACCGAGGTCGCCACGAGCACCTGGACGACCCCACGCCGGAACTGCTCCATCGTGGCCTCCTTCTCATCCGTGGGCATCCGGCCGTGCAGCAGGGCCAGACGGATCCCCGCGAAGACCTCATGCCGGAGCCGTGCGGCGAGAGCCACGGCGGCCTCCGCCTGCAGCTTTTCGGACCCTTCGATCAGGGGGCACACGACATAGGCCTGCCGGCCGGCGCGGACCTGCTCGCGCACCCAGGCGTAGACGTCCGGACGCTTCTCCGGCGCGCGCACGTACGTCTTGACAATCCCGCGGCCCGGGGGCATCTCGTCCAGCACCGACACGTCCAGGTCGCCGTAGAGGGTCATCGATAGAGTGCGCGGGATCGGGGTTGCCGTCATGATCAACACGTCGGGGTGGAACCCCTTCCGCCGCAGCGCCGCGCGCTGCATCACGCCGAACTTGTGCTGCTCATCCACCACGAGAAGTCCCAACCGCTTGAACGCGACCCCTCCCTCCAGCAGTGCGTGCGTACCGACGACGAGGTCGGCGGCCCCGGAGACGATATCACGACGCACAGACTCCCGCTCGCGCTTCCGGCCGCCACCGGTCACCAGCGCGACCTTCACCCGCAGAGGGGCCAGCAGCCGGCGGAGGGTGAGATAGTGCTGCTCGGCGAGGATCTCCGTCGGCGCCATCAGCGCGCCCTGTAGCCGGTTGCCGATGGCAAGCCACAAGGCGGTCGCCGCGACGACGGTCTTGCCGGATCCGACGTCTCCCTGGAGGAGCCGGTTCATCGGCTGGCTGCGCTGCAGGTCGCGCGCGATGTCGGCGATCACGCGCCGTTGCGCGCCGGTCAGCGCATACGGCAGTGTCGCCACCAGCCGCTGGATGAGGGCGTCGGCCTTCTGGTAGCGGACGCCTTTGTCGATCGTGTCGAGAGCGTGCTTGCGCTGCAACAGACCGGCCTGCAGGACGAAGAACTCTTCGAACGCCAGGCGGCGACGGGCGTGGTCGGCATCGGCCAGGGTGGAGGGGAAGTGCAGCGCTCTCACTGCCTCGGCGATGCCGGCGAATCCAAACCGCCGGCGCAGCGGGTCCGGGAGCACGTCCGGCTCCGCATCCGCATAGGTCTCGAGGGCCTGGGCGATCACGGTCCGCAGCGCCCGCGGTGTGAGTCCTTCCGTCGCGGGGTGAACCGGCACAACCCGGCCGGTGTGCAGGGTATCTTCCTCATCGCCGCTGAGGATCTCGAAGTCATCAACCACCATCTGGAAACCGCCGAACCGGTCGACTTTGCCGTAGACGATCAGGCGGGTGCCGCGGCGGATCAGTTTGCGCAGATACCGCTGGCCGAACCAGGTCGCCTGCAGGACACCGGTGTCGTCGCGCAGCGCCGCCTGGAACTGGTAGGTCCCGTGCCGCCGCTCGCTGACGGCGACCACCGTGCCCTGTGTGGTCTGGCGCATGCCGGGAACCAGCGATCCGATGGCCGCGATGTGGCTGCGGTCTTCGTAGCGCGCGGGTTTGTGATGCAGCAGATCGTCGACCGTGTGCACCCCAAGGCGGGCGAGCTGGGCCGCCCGGACAGGCCCCACACCCTTCACGAACTGGGCGGGAACGTCTGCCGGCGGGAGGTCACGTGCCGTCCGCGGAGGGGTCGTCGGAGGGACAGCGCTGCGGCGCGTCGTGGCCATCGCCGCTAATGTTCTACGCGGGTCGGCTTTCCCTTGCCTGCCGTGTGTGTTACACTTCACCGGTGGTGGAGGTCAAACGATGGCCAGGGTCTGTGACATCTGCGGCAAGCGTCCGGCAAGCGGACATTCGATCAGCCATTCCAAGGTGAAAACCAAGCGCCGGTTTATGCCCAACCTGCAGCGGGTCCACGGGGTCGTCGGGGGAACACGACGGCGGTTGCTGGTCTGCACGACCTGCCTGAGATCGGGCCGGCTGGCGAGAGCGAGCTGACGTACCGGAAACCGTTATTGAATCGTCTTCCGCGCAATTAAGTCTTCTACCTGAACTGCGTTCAGCACGTACCGGCGCGCGCAGAAATTGCACTGAACTTCCACCCGCCCCTGCTCGCTCACGATCTCCCGCAGTTCCTCGGCGCCCAGCAGTGACAGCATGCCGCGCACCCGCGCGATGGAACAGCGGCAGCGGAAGCGCACGATCTTGCGGTCGACGATCCGGATGGGAAGGTCGCCGAGGGCTTCGGCGACGATGTCCTCTGGCGTGCGCCCGTGGCTGATCATCGACGTGATCGTGGGAAGCACGCGGGCCCGTTCCTCAAGACGCTGGACCACGGCGTCGTCGGCTCCAGGCAAGAGCTGCACGAGCAACCCGCCGGCGGCGAGCACGCGCTCCTCCCGTGAGACTAGCACGCCCAGCGCCACGACTGACGGAATCTGATGGGACGTCACCAGATAGGACGCCAGGTCCTCGCCGATCTCCCCTGACACCAGGGGCACGCTGCCGTGGTAGGGCACGCGCAGTCCCAGGTCCATCGTCACATGCAGGGTTCCCCTCCCCACGGCACCTCCCACGTCGAGTTTCCCCGCGGGCGTGGGCGGCAGGTGGACCTCCGGGTTGGCGACATACCCTCGCACCGCCCCTGCCCCATCGCCGCTCGCGAGGACGCCGCCCAGCGGCCCATCCCCCAGCACGCGCACCATGACGGTCTGGCCGTCCCTTAACGTGGCGCCCAACAGGCCCGCGGCGGTCAGCGTCCGGCCCAGCGCTGCGGTGGCCGTCGGCGCCGTGCCATGCCGGCGCCGCGCCCGCTCGACGGTCGAGGTCGTGACCGCGGCCAGCGCCCGGACCGTGCCGTCTTCGCTGATCGTACGCACCAGATAGTCGCTCACAGTCCTACCCTCGCCGACTCAACATCGCCAGGAGCACACCGCGCTTCACGGTCACCCTGGCCGGTACCGACTCGATCACGTTGCTGATGCCCAGGGAAGACCCCACGGCCAGCCTGCCGCCGGCGAGCGGATAGCGGAGTCCTGCTGTCGTGATACCCTCCGCGGCGTCTGACAGCGCCAGGAAGGACAGGGTATCGCCTCGAGTGCCGGGCACCACTTCCTCGGACTCTACCAGAAACAGCAGACGGCGGCCATCATGGATGCGCGAGCGCACGCCGTGCCGCCGGGCGGCGACCAGCAGGAACAGGTTCGCCAGCGCGTGATCCGGGCGGCCGCCCATGACGGCGAGGAAGTCGACGAGCCGGGCGCCCCAGGCGACGGCGGCATCGAGCGCGAGCTCGGTGTCCGTTTTGTCCTTGGCCGTGGGATGCTGCCGTAACTCCGCCCCGCGCCGCTCGGCCCAGGCCAGCAGGCGCGGGGGAACGGAATCGAAATCCCCCACCACGATGTGCGGCGCGCGGCCAAGCGTCCGGGCATGGCGCAGCCCGCCGTCGGCGCAGATCACCACGTCGGCGGCCGCGACTACCTCACGCAGACCGGCAGACGGACGAAACCTGCCGTTGGCAATAATGACCGCGGACTTCACGCGGCCGGAACCGGCCTGACCCGCTGCATGGCCCGCAGCACGACCAGTGTCAGCACGATACTGACGATCACCTCAGGCAACATGTAGCTGCCGTTGTACGCCGCCGAGTACACCATGGGGGACACGCCTTCGGGCGCAAATGAGGCAAAGTACACCACTCCGGAGAGGAAGTGGGCAACGAACCGCCCGGCACCGCCCAGGATGATTCCCACGATCGGCGCCCGCTGGAAGAATCCCGCCACCCCCAGCGCGCCGAAGGCGACCGGATAGTCGAGGAGGACCTGGATTGGATGCACGAAAAAGGGCTCGCTCACGTAGTTGAGCACCCCGGCCAGGACGCCGGTGAGGATTCCCCACCACCCGCCCCAGCGCAGGGCCACATAGAATACCGGCACCATGCTTCCCGCGGTGATCGAGCCGCCCTGCGGGAGCTGGTACACCTTGATGCGGCTGAGCACGGCCACCAGCGCGAGCGCCACGGCGGTCTCCACCAGTCGCTGCAGCGTGTGTCTACTCATCGCCTGTCCCCCCTCGGGTCACGTATTCTGGACCACACCCGGTGCAGCCAGTGTCGCGCCGTCAACCGCGTGTCGAGGCCGTCGATGCGGCGGCGTACGACCTCCGGGGTGATTCGGGCATCCCCCTCGACCACCGCGGTCTTGGTCGCGAAATCGACACGGGCGCGTGTTACCCCCGGCAGCCTCTCCAAGGCCGCCTGGACGCGCGCCGCTCAGAGATGGCACAGCAGGCGCTCCGCTTTGACCTCAACGAGACGGGTATCCATCTCACCACCAATGATGAACGCCGCCACCCGAATCCGGGGTGCGGCGCCTCGCTGCGTATCCGATGTCCCCACGCCAGCATTACCTGGATCGGGTCGTAAGGGTCTGCACCGCGATAAGGTGCACTCTCAGCCCGGTGGCCCGAGCTCCCCTCTACCTATCAATGTACACGATTGACACCAGGCACACAATCGACTCGATGACCTGCCGCTCCTCTGTCGGGCCGAAGCAAGTTATTGCGTACGTTGAGTCGATTGTGTCAATTCGAGAATTCGCCAGAGTTCATCGCGGTCCGGCGGCACAAGCTCCCGGACGCCCGCGGGCGTATGGATGGAACGTGCGGCCTCGGTGAGCATCCCGATGTGGGCGGCGGGGATACCGTTGCCTTCCAGCGCTTCCACGGTCCGCCGCGGGGTGCGCGTGGCGACCAGCATGGCCCCGCTGCCGATGAGGGCCAGCGGGTTGACGTCGAGCACCGCGCAGATCGCCGAGGTTTCCGGGAATACCGGGATGCGGTCCGCCCAGATCTCGATGCCGGCGCCAGCCGCCTCAGCCAGTTCCCACGCACCGGCGAGGACTCCGCCCTCCGTGATGTCGTGCATGGCGGTGGCGCCGTTGCGTGATGCGATCAAGCCGTCGGGGACCACGCTGATCCGGTCGATCAGTGTCCGGGCGCGGTCGAGGACTGCGCCGTCGACGCGCCCGCGCAGGACGCCGGCCAGGTCGTCGGCGAGGATGGCCGTGCCTTCCACCGCGACCCCTTTTGTGATGAGGACAGCATCCCCGGCCCTCGCGCCGCGGGGCGTGATGAGGTCGGCTTTGCGTACGCGGCCGATGCCGGCTACCATGGCGATCGTGCGGTCGATCCCAGGCGTCACTTCCGTGTGCCCCCCGATGATCTCGACACCCAGCGCGAGGGCGGTCTCGCCGGCCTCGCGCATGATGGCGGCCAGTTCACCGTCGGGCGTGTCTTCCCTCAGCAGCAGCGTCAGGAGCAGGCCCACCGGTTCTGCGCCGGTGGTCACGAGATCGTTGCAGGTGACGTGAACGGCCAGCCGGCCCAGGTGACGCCGGGCTGCGGTAATCGGATCGCAGGTCAAGACCGCGGCCCACTCGCCGAAGTCGAGGACCGCGCTGTCTTGTCCGATGCCTGCATGAACGAGGACATCGGCCCGCCGTCCCAGGTACGGAAAGATCAGCGCGCGGAGAAGATCCGGCGGCACCTTGCCGGTGCGGAGCACGGCCACCTACGGCGCGCGCCGGGACGGGACGAGACCGCGGAGCAGGAGCGCCGCGGGGATGGCGACCACCAGCCCGCCCGCGACCTGGAAGATGTTTCCCGGGACTTCAGCGCCGGCCGCCGAGGTGCCTAACCCCATGATGAACGCTTCCGCCACGAAGTAGCCTCCGACCATGACCGCGCCGCCGATGAGGATGGCCAGGACCGCGGCGGCCACTCCACCGGCCGTTGCCGTCGGTCCCCGTGTCAGCCGCCATGCGACCAGACCCACCAACAGCCCTTCCAGACCCTTGATCACGAGGGTATATGGTGCGAACTGCGTGTAGCCGCCGAGCAGGTCCGCGAGCGCCGATCCCACCCCTCCGGCGATGAGGCCTGTGAGTGGGCCGAACAACAGCGCGGCGATGTAAACCAGTGAGTCCCCCAGGTTGATATAGCCCTGAGTCGCCGGCACGGGGATGCGCACCACCATCGTGGCGACGGTGGTCAACGCGATGAGCAGCGCGGTGACGGTAAGATCTCGGGTCTTCATGAATACCCCTCCTACGCACGACCTCCGGTCGCCCAAAAGCAAAAGACGCCCAACGTCGGGCGTCCTCGGGGCGCTGGGGCGCCGGCATCTCGCAGCGTTCACCTCATACGGACTTACCCCGTTCCAAGTCGGCTGCCACATGCTCCGAAACTGCACAACGTACCTGCCGACTTGGAACGGGGCTTACCGTCGACCCCGGAATTTCACCGGGCCACCGGCCGCCGCCTGGCAGCCGTCACGGGCTGTCACCGCCGATCGGGAATTGCCCTAACCGCGGTTAGGACTCACCCTGCCCCAGAGCGCTGCGGGCTTCGGTAGTGCTCCTCGTAAGGGTAAAGCCCGCCCGCGCCGGCTGTCAATCCACCCCAGCGCTAGGTGGTGGGTAACTGCAACAGGACAGACCCAACTGGAAGTTGAAAGTTGGGGGCGTGACCGAGGTGGCATACGTACTGGTCTCGATCAACCGCAGCACTCCGGCCGCGGTGGCGCGGGCGATCCGGCAGCTGGACGGCGTGGTCGATGCCCACGTGACCATGGGCGACTATGATGTCGTCGCGATCGCCGAGCTCGAGGGAACCCGGGGCTTTCCCAGCCTCACGGCCGCCGTGCGCAGGATCGACGGAGTGGTCGAAGTCGCGACCTGCGTCATCGTAAAACCCTAACGCACAGCTCACGGTTCGCAACTACACCCGCACTGGCGGAGCGACCACCGCCATCGTCGTCAACAACCGGTGCGCCACTTCCAGCGCACGCAGGCCGTCCGCGCCTGAGACGAGCGGCTGGTCGCGTCCTTGCACGCAGTCCACAAAATGCTGCAGTTCGGCCTTGAGGGGTTCTTCGGCGTGGGTGGCGATGCGCCGTGCTTCCCCGCCGAACGGCTGGACCACGGTGTGCTGGCGGAGGTAGTCGAGGCGGATCGCCGAGTCCGCGGTCGTGATCTCGATCTCCGCCGCCTTCTCGGCAGAGATGCGGCTGGCCAGGAGCCAGGCGGCGCAGCCCGTCGACAGCTGCAGATGGGCGACGGCGAGGTCTTCGTGGGAGTTGTGCATGCGCAGGCCCATCCCGCTGACTTCCGTCACGCGGCCCCCGGTCACGCCCAGGATGATGTCGATGTCGTGAATCATGAGGTCCATGACGACGCCCACGTCCATGGCCCGGGTCCGGTCGAACGGGCGCACCCGGCGCGCCTGGATGAACACGGGCTCAGGCGCCAGCTGTGCGAGCTGCCTGACGGCCGGCTTGAAGCGCTCCACGTGGCCGACCAGGAGGACCAAACCGTGCTGCTCGGCGCGCGCCACGAGGTCGGCCGCCTGGTCCGGGGTGGACGTCATCGGTTTCTCGATGAGGACGTGGACGCCGGCGGCGAGAAAATCCCGGGCGACCTGGTAGTGCAACCCCGTCGGCACCACGACGCTGACCGCGTCGACCCGACCAATCAGATCGCGGTAGTCCGTGAGCGCCTGGCACCCGTAGCGGTGCGCGAACGAGCGGGCCCCCGCCCCGTCGCGGTCGGCCACCGCCACCAGCGTCACTCCTGGGAGGCCCGCATAGATACGGGCATGGTGACGCCCCCACTGGCCAAGCCCCACGACACCGAGCCGGGTCGTCTGCTGCACGCGCTGCGCTTCGCCGCTAGGAATGGCCCGGAGTGAACCCAGTGACGGCCTCCACGATGCGCGCCAGATCGCCGTGTTCCAGCGCGGGATGCACCGGCAGGGACAGGACCTCCTGCGTCAGCCGGCCGGCCGTGGGGAACTCTCCCCCGAAGCCCAGGCGCCGGTAGGCGGGCGAATCCGGAATCAGCGAAGGATAGTACACTCGGTGTCCGATGCCGGCCACGGTCAGGCGGCGCGCCAGCGCGTCGCGACCGTCGGTCACACGAACCGTGTACTGGTTGTAGACGGGGAGATGGCCCTCGGGCTCTGCCGGCGGGGTCAGCCACTCGAGGCCGTTGAAGCGCTCGGTGAGCTGGCGCGCGTGCGCCCACCGCACGGCGTTCATGTCGTCGAGCCGTTCGAGCTGCCCCAGTCCCAGCGCGGCCGCGATGTCGGTCATCCGGTAGTTATAGCCGATCGTCTCGTAGCGATACTCGCCGGCGCCATCTTGCCCGACATTGACCAGCAGCCGGGCCCGGTCGGCAGCGTCGGCCTCGCCGGTCACGACCATCCCGCCCTCCCCGGTTGTCATGTTCTTGGACGGGTAGAAACTGAAAATCGCGGCGTCGCCGAATGTCCCCACCATCCGGCCGCGGTATCGCGCGCCGTGGGCCTGCGCGCAGTCTTCGATCAGCAGCATCCCGTACCGGCGGCAGATGTCCACCAGCGGGTCCATCCGGCACGGCATCCCATAGAGGTGCACGCATAGGACCGCCCTGGCGCCATCCCGTCCTGCCCGTTCCACGGCGTCGGCGTCGAGGCTGTACGTGACCGGGTCCACGTCCACGAACACCGGCGCGGCCCCGGCGTGGAGAATGGCGTTGCTGGTCGCCACAAACGTAAACGGCGTCGTCACGACGCGGTCTCCTTGCCCGATGCGCAGGGCCTCCAACGCCACCTGGAGCGCCGTCGTGCCGGACGACGTGGCCACGGCATGTCCGATCCCAAGGTACGCGGCAAATGCCGCCTCGAACGCCTTCACCTGGACCCCGGCTACGAGCATGCCCGAGTCGAGCACGGCCATGACCCGGCGTTTCTCACTCTCCGAGATCACAGGCCGGGCAATCGGAATCTTCCGCGGTGTCGTCTTCACTGTTGCCATAATCTCCTACATAGTGTCCTGGGAGAACCGGCGGGTTTCTCTGTCGCGGAGATGACCATTCTCGGCGCCGTCACGATCGGGAAGGAGCCATACGGACCGTCTTGCCGTCTCCCTCGCGAATTCCAGCGGGTTCCCCTCTGAGCCTGGTGCGCAAGAACTCCACGTAGACGAGGACCGCCTCCAGCGTCTCCGGCGATGACTCCCGGAGGTGTTCCATCTCCCCAAGCAGCCTGGACCACAGCACCGTGCTGGCTCCCCGGCGCCCTAGTTCGGCGACCGGCACGTGCCCTTTGCCCTCGCCTTGGAAGTAGGTGATGTCCTCGGGCGTGATGAGGTCGGCAACCCGCTTGAGCACCGAGGTCCGGACCCCCAGGTGCGGGGCGAGCCGCTCGATGTACGTCACCTGGCGGAGATCCTGCAGACCTCGCTCCCCGCGAGAGAGTACGCTGGGCGCGATCGCCGTCTCCCGCGCCAGCTGGCGCAGGCCTTTTCCCCTCCCCTGCTCGTAGAAGTTCTCCCGGAGCAGCCTCACGTAGGCGCCGAAGGCTCTGGCCCCGGGCCGGCCGCCGTCGGGCTTTGCTGTTGCCATTTTGGAACACCCCTCCCCGAGGCTCCTTCGACGATTGACGGTCGGGCCCTCTGTCCGTCTATCCTTTCACGGCTCCGGTGGTGAGGCCGGCGATGAACCGGTCGATGAACAGGTTGTAGACGATGGCGATGGGCACGCTGGTGATCAGCGCGGCGGCCATCATCGCCCCCCAGTTGAACACGTCGCGGAACAGCGCCACGGGGATGCCCAGGCTGACGGTCATCTTGCCCACCGAACTGATGAAGGTCAGGGCGTACACGAAGTCCTGCATGACAAGGGCGAAGGAGAAGAATGCCGCGGTGAGCACGCCGGACATGGCCAGCGGGAGCACAACGATCCGGATCGCGGCTAGACGGCTGTACCCGTCGATCATCGCCTGCTCCTCAATGTCCCGCGGGATGGACCGGAAGAATCCCATCAACAGCCAGGTGCAGAAAGGAATCGTGAACGTCGGATAGACCAAGACCAGCGCCCACAGGGAGTTCTGCAGTCCCAGCACCGACACGACGCGGGAGAATGGAATGAACAGCAGGGTCGGCGGGATCAGGTATGTCAGGAAGATCCCAATGCCCAGTCGCTCTCCCCACCGGCCCGTCAAGCGCGCCAGCGCGTAGCCGGCGGGGACCGCCAGCAGCAGCGTGATCACGACCACAGCCGCCCCGACCAGCAGTGTGTTGCGCACCCATACCAGGTAGGCCGTGTCGCCGAGCAAGTATTGATAGTGCTCGAGCGTGGGAGGTTCGTTGAAAATCCAAGGAATGTGGTCCCGGACGGTCCCCGCGACGTACAGATCGTTATCCTCTTTGAACGCGGTCACGAGCATCCAGTAGAACGGGAAGATCGACAGGAGCGTGAAGAACCCGGCCGTGGCGTAGAGGGCGATCCGCTTCAGGATCACGACCACCCGCCGCGGCCTCATCCGCCGACCTCCGACCGCCGCGCCAGACGGAGCAGCCCGATGGCGACAAGGACGAGCGCGGGCAGCAGGAACAGGGCGATCGCCGCGCCCTGGCCGAGGTCGCCTCCCAGAATTCCCCGCTGGAACGCCAGGCTGGACAGGACATGTGTACTGTTGTACGGGCCGCCGCGCGTAAGCAGGTAGACGACGCTCAGGTCCGTCGAGGTGAAGACGACGCCGAAGAGGACCGCGACGGCGACGACGGGTAGCAGCAGCGGTAAGTTGACCTGGAAGAGCCGGCGCCAGAAGGACGCCCCGTCGATGACCGCCGCTTCCCGGATTTCTGTGGGGATGGCTGTCAGGCCGGCCAGCAGGACTACGGTGGCAAAGGGGAACATCCGCCAGACATGGATGATGATGATGGCCGCCATCGCCAGTTCGGTGTCGCCGAGCCAGTAGATCCAGCCCTTCATCAACCCTCCCGCGCGCAGCGTCCAGTTGATGACGCTGAACGTTGAGTCGAAAATCCACGCCCAGGCCATCGTCGCCAGCGAGACCGGTACGGCCCAGGGGAGCAGCAGCACCATCCGCACGGCGCGCTTGCCGACGAAGGCCGCTTCCAGCACGTTGGCCGCGGTGGTGGCCAGGATCATAACCAGGATCTGCGAGACCACCGTGAAGATCAGGGTGTTGACGAGGGTCCGCTGGAACTGATCATCCCGGATGATCGTGGCAAAGTGATAGAGACCGACCCAGGAGAACGCGAGGCTCCCCGATCGCGCCCCGCTGAAACTGAGCAAAATCGCCAGCACGAACGGAATGCCCACCAGCAAGATGACGTACAGGAACGCAGGCGCCATCAGGAGCCGACCCAACGCCCCTTCGCGGTCGGCCAGCGTGGCCCGGCGCAGGGCGAGCGGCGCAGGCCGTGCCGCCGCCGGTGCCTGTTCAGGCAGCGCCATCGAGTCGCCTCAGTCCCGTGGTCCGGTCGAAGTACCGCATGGCTCGGGCGGGCACCGCGAACTCGTAGACCTGGTCCTCTGCGACCGGCGTCGGGATCGTCACCGGGAGCGCCGCGATCACGGGCTGGTCCGCCCGCGTCTCTTCCTCCAGGTGACCGTAGATCAGCCGATCGGCGCCCAGATGCTCGACCTGCCGCACCCGCAGGTGATAAATGACCACGTCCTCCTCCTGGGCAAACGCCGCCCGCGGGAGCAGGTGCTCCGGTCGGAATCCATACAGCGTCTGTTCATCGTGTTCGACCAGATTCATCGGCGGCGACCCGAGGAACGTGGCGACAAACGTGTCGGTGGGGTAATCGTACACGTCCTGCGGCGTCCCGACCTGCCGCACCTTGCCTTTGTCCATGACCGCGATGCGGTCGCCCAGCCCCATCGCTTCGACCTGGTCGTGGGTCACGTAGATCGTGGTCGTACCGATCTGACGTTGAAACTCCCGCAGTTCATAGCGGGCCAGGGCCCGCAGCTGCGCGTCGAGGTTGGACAGCGGTTCGTCGAACAAGAACACCTTGGGATCGCGCACCACCGCCCGGGCGAGGGCCACGCGCTGCCGCTCCCCGCCGGAGAGCTGGCGGGGAAAGCGGCTGAGCAGCCGCTCGATGCCGAACCGTCTGGCGCCGATGGCGACCCGCTCGCGGACCTGCGCCGGGGGCGTCGCCATGGCTTCCAGGGGGAACGCGATGTTCTTATAGGCGGTCTTGTGCGGGTACAACGCGTAACTCTGGAACACCATCGCGATCCCGCGCGCCCGCGGCGGCACATCGACGTCGACGCGCTCGCCGGCGATCCAGATCTCCCCCGACGTGGGCGTCTCCAGTCCGGCAATCATCCGCATCAGCGTGGTCTTGCCGCACCCGGACGGGCCGAGGAGCACGAGGAGTTCCCCCTCTCCGACGGAGAGGCTGACTCCATCGACGGCGACCACGTCGCCGAACGCCTTGCGCAGATCTTTGGTCTCAACGTATGCCATCGCCGTCCCCATCAGTGGAACATGGCAACAGGGGAGCACCGTGTCCCCTGCTCCCCTGCTCACCAGCTCGTAGTGGTCCCGAGAGCCTCAACGATCCTTGCTGCCGCCCCCCACGAGACCGGCGCGCCGCCACTTCGCGTAAATGTCCTTCGCACGGCGGCTGGCCTCTTCGACGGCCTGCTTCGGTGTTGACTGTCCCGTCGCCGCCTTGCCGAACATGTCGGCGGTGACGCTGGTGTCGAAGATCTCGCCTTCGGCGGGGTTGGCCACCCCGGGCCAGCCGATGTTGGCCGACCAGTTCAGGGAATCAGCCAACACTTTCAGTTTGTCCGGAGGGAGTGACCCGAAACGGTCTCTGCGCACCTGGCTCTGGATCCATCTCAGCCCCTCGGCCGGTTTCTGCGCCACCGGAGTGGATTTCTCGGCCGCAGCCCCCATGTAGGCCGGGAAGTTGTACAGTTCGCTGCCCAGGGTTGACGCGCGCGCGTTGTCGGTCAGGTGGAGTAGGAACTCCTTCGCCAGATCTGGCGCACGCCCGAACCTCCAGATGACCCACACGCCCATGACGTGCGTGGCGGCCAGGGCGCGGACTGGACCCCTCAGTGCGGGGACGAAGTTGATGTCGGCGGCAATCGGCAGCCGCCGGAACTGCGCGGACCGGTACGCGGAAATCGAGTTGAGGATATACGAGGTGGCTCCCGCTTCCAGCGCCTGGTTGTTGGAGGCGGCGTTCCAGCTCATCACGGCCGGTGTCATCACCTCGCGGAAGAGCCGGACTCCCCACTCCACCGCCTTGACTGTCTCTTCAGAGTTGAGCACGACGTTTGAATCTTTGTCCTGGACGGACGCGCCGAACGACCAGAGTATCGCCCGCGTCGCCATGTTGGAGTCGATGTCTTGCGAGTACCCGACGCCGATGGGGATCTGAATGTTGGGAAACCTCTCCTTGATCCGCCGGCCGGCGGTGAGCAGGTCCTCCCACGTCTTCGGCCCCTGCGTGTACCCAACCGCAGACCAGGCACTCTTCAGATAGTCGCCCGGGTCTGGAACCCAGTTGTCGGAGAACCCGAACCACTTCCGCGTGTGCGGGTTGTAGGTACTGTCGCGCACCACCGGGAGGATCGGGCCGTAGCGCCGCGCCGCGTCGCCGTTGACATCCGCCAGGTCGAGGACCTGCTGCTCAAACTGGGAAGGCGGAGAGATGAAGAAGTACATGTCGTGCCCCTGTTGCGCCGCCACTTCGGCCGTCGCCCGCGGGACGATGTCGGCGAAACTGACGCGGTCGATCGTGACCTCGATCCCCTTGCTCCGCCCCCACTCCCTCGCGAAGTTGTCGAACCAGGGGTGGTACGCCCAGGGGACGAAGTGCGCCCACGTCATGATGCGCAGCGCGCGCGGCTGCGCTTTGACAAACGAGGTCAGGAGGGATCCAAAACTGCCCGCCGCCAGGCCCGCGCCCGCCGCGGCCCCGGCCGTAAGTTTGAGAAACTCGCGGCGCGAGACGCGCCGCCAGCGATTCTCCGAAACCTGAACCCACTTGCTGCCATGCTCGTCAGCCATGCTCCCGCCACCTCCCCGGAGGATACCTCCCTGGCCTATTTGACCGGATGTCGGCGACCTCCTTCAGTTCCAGGCAGGCGGTCGGTGCAAGGCGCAAGCGCGATGGGGATGGGGCTGGTGGAGGGCCGCCGCGGGAATCTGCGCGTGCGACCCGAACGTTCATAGAGAGCGGTGACGATCATGGCGATGACACGGGCGGAGAAGGTCAAGTGGCTGCGCGGCGTCTCCCTGTTCTCGGGGCTTGGACCGAGGGCGCTCGGGGCCGTGGCCGACCGGGCCGAGGTCATCGAGTTCCCTGCGGGCCGGTACATCGTCCGCCAGGGACAGATCGGCACGGGATTCTACCTCATCGTGGCCGGCCGGGCCCGGGTCATCCGCGGCAGCGAGACGCTCAACACGCTGGGGCCGGGCGATTTCTTTGGAGAACTCTCCGTTCTCGATCAGTCACCGCGGATGGCGCACGTGCTCACGGAAGAACCAACAACCTGCCTGGCGCTGGCCTCGTGGGAGTTCACCAAACTGCTCGAGAAGAATCCCAAGGTAACGCTGCAGATCATGCGCGAAGTCGTCCACCGCCTCAGATCGACGAGCGAACAACACCGGCACTAGAGAAGACCCTTCAACAGCGCGCTCAGCTGCTCCGCGTGCCGGGGCGACTGAAAGTTCAGCAGCGGATCGCCGTCCAGGGCGTGCTCGCTGACCTGGTTGCCGCGCCGCACGTAGACCGCCGGATGGTTGTCGCCACTCTGATCCGTCTCCAACACCACCGCGGCCGCGTCGGCACCGGGGGAGTCGACGAAGAACTGCAGCGGGAGAATCCCGTCATCGCGGATGCCGTCAGAGGCATCGAAACTCACCACGCGGGCCAGATAGGACCGCTGGTTCCACAATTCGGCCGCCGTACTCGCTTCGGACAGCAGGTATGGGACAACGCGGTCCGGCGAGACGCGCGGTTTCGGCAGGTCCAGACCGAAGTGTCTGCGGCCGAGGTAGGCGGCCAGCACCCGGGCATTGTGCCGGAATCCCCCCACCCCGCCGGAGTTGCTGGGGATGCCGTACTTGCGCAATCCCACCGCCCCCTGCGTCGTCGCGCCGGCAAAAAAGATGCCCGGGACGGTGGTGCTCTCCCAAAACGGCGTCAGCGCCGGAATCCGGTCCTGCGCGAACGTGGCCAGCCCGAGGGTGCGCAGGTCGCCCAGCGGCGTCGTCCACCCCGTGGCGGCGAGCACGAGATCGACGTCGAAGATGAAGTCACCCGGCCGCGTCGTCCCGGACGCATAGATCCGGTAGCCTGCCGCCGCCCGCTCGATCCGGCTCACCGCCGCGTCGATCGCAAACACGCCGCCCCCCAGGACGTAGTCTTCATAGGGGAGGAGATACCGCGCCCTCACGCCGGCCGTCGACCGCGTGTTGATGGACAGCAGGGGCGGCCGGGGAGACAGCAGGACGATCTGCCGGGCCCACGGGAGTATCGCGTCGGCCATCTCAAACGCGGAGGTCCGCTTCCCCAAGATGAAGACGGTGCGGCCGGCGTACTGGCGCGAGATCTTCGCTTCGGCGTAGTGCGGGACCATGTCGATGCCCGGCACGACCGGTTTCCACGGCTCCGCCATCCCAACCGCGAAGATCGCCACCCGGCAGGCGTACTCACCGTCGGAGGTCCCAAGGACGAGGCCCCCACCCTCGGCTCGGCGGGTGGATTCCCAGCGGCAGCCGTAGCGGACCGCGATCGCGGCGCGCTCCGCGAATGTGACCAGGCCCAGCTCCATCTGTTCCCGCGTCGGGAAGTACGTGCTTCCGTCCATGAACTCGGGCACCAGCACGTGCTGGGCCGCGTCATCGGCCAGCAGACTGTTCCAGTCGTACCAGGCGTAGTGCCGGGAGGTCGGCGCCACGGGCGGATACGGCTTCGACCAGCTGTTCAGCTTCTGGAACAGCGGAAATTGCCTGAACATGCCGCCCGGCCCCGGATCGGCCGAGATCATCGCATGGCGAAGACCCAGCGCGGAGAGGAAGTAACTCATTTGGAGCCCGCCGGGACCGCTGCCCACGATGACAATCGGATACTCGCCGGGGGGAAACGGTTTGGCGGGCGCACGAGTCTTGGCCGCGCGTGGTCCGGGGCGTGACCGGGCCGGCGCCCGAGGCGAGTCGCGACGTGATGCCCGGCGGCCCCTCATCGCCACTGGCTGGCGTTGCGTAAGCGGAGGGCCTCCGCCTGGAGCATCCGGTAGGTGACGTGCGGGTAGGCGAGGAGGAACGACTCCAGATCCGGGCCGGGCAGCACCAGACAGCGCAGCGGCCGCAGCGCGACGACGTCGGCGATCGGCGGCTCACCCAGCAGCACGGAGACCTCGCCGAAGAAATCTCCCTTCCCGAGTTTGCTGCGCTGCGTGCCGTTGATGACCACGCCGGCTTCGCCTTCCACGATGAAGTACAGGTTGCTCCCGCTGAAACCCTGGCGCAGGATCCGCTGGCCTTCGGCGAAATACTCGTCCTCCAGCAGGTGCACCACGGCCTCGAGCTGGGGCCGGCTCAGATCGGCAAACAGCGTCAATCCCGCCAGGGTCCCGATCAGGTCGTCCCGGGTCTCCATGCTCATCATCGTCTCCTTAGCCCGCTCGCTCGACGGCCAGCAGCAGCGCGCGCTTGGTGTACACCCGCGCCAGGTGCGCCCGATAGTCTGCGGGCGCGAACAGATCGTCGTTGACGTCGACTCCGTCCGGGGCATGCTCGGCGGCCGCCGCGATCGCTTCGGGCGATGCCGGCTGACCGGCGAGTGCGGACTCGACGCCTCCCGCCCGATAGGGGACGGACCCGACCCCGGTCAGACCCACGCGCACGTCTCCGAAACGCCCGCCCGCCACCACGGCCGACACGGCCACGCCGACGACGGCAAATCCAGACGCCGGATGCGGGAACTTCATGTAGGCGCCGCTGCCGCGCTGGACGGGCACCCGAATTTCCACCAGCAGCTCATCGGGCGCCAGCGCCGTGGCGAACAGCCCGGTGAAGAAAGCCGTGGCCTCGATCGTCCGCCGGCCACGAGGACTCTGCGCGACCATCGAGGCGCCCAACGCCAGGAGCGCGGCCGGATAGTCGGCGGCGGGGTCGGCGTGGGCCAGGCTGCCCCCGATGGTCCCGACATTGCGGACCTGCACGTCACCCACCGTTGATGCGGCCTCGGCCAGCAGCGGGACGGTGCGGCCAACCAGGTCGGACGACTCCACCATCCAGTGCGTGGTCATGGCGCCGAGCGCAACGGTATCTCCCTCCCGCCTGATGTACCGGAGGGCGGGCATCCGGCCGAGATCAATGAGGTGGGCCGGGCTCGCCAGACGGAGCTTCATCAGGGGCAGCAGACTGTGGCCGCCCGCCAGCACCTTCGCATCGGGAAGATCGGCGAGCAGTTTCAACGCCTCGTCCAGCGTCGATGGGCGGTGGTACTCAAATGCGGCGGGGATCATTGACTCTCCGGCGGGTCCGCATCCCGCAGTTTGCGGGCCGCGTAGCGAACTGAGTTGACGATGTGCTGGTATCCGGTGCAGCGGCAGAGATTCCCGTCGAGCGCATGCCGAATCTGCCTGTCCGTGGGGTCGGGGGTCCGTGCCAGCAGTTGGAGCGCGGTGAGCATCATCCCCGGCGTGCAGAACCCGCACTGCAGGCCATGCTCCTCCCAGAACCCTTCCTGAATGGGATGGAGGGCGCCGTCACGGGCCAGCCCCTCCACGGTCAGGATCTCACTGCCGTCGGCCTGTACCGCGAGCACGGTGCACGATTTGACGGCCTGGCCATCGAGCAGGATCGTGCATGCGCCGCAGCTGGTGGTGTCACAGCCGACGTGGGTGCCGGTCAGACCCAGCGTCTCCCTGAGGAAGTACACGAGCAGCAGACGGGGTTCCACGCTGTGCTGGTGCACGCGCTGATTCACAGTCACGGTGATCGGATGGTTCATCCTGCCGCCGCCTCCTGAAGGTCGGGACGTCCCCCGGAGTAGTTCGCCCGGTGCGAAAAATTTCCCCCGGCGGATGTTTAGCCCGGCGCCGGACAGGGTAACTCCACCTGTGGCGGCCTCGCCGTGCCGCCTGCCTCGCCAACAGCGGGCAACAGGCCTCTGCCGGTTGCCCGCTTCTCCTTTGGGGGCCTACTTTGGCAGGGAGATTGCCACACGCCTGGTGAGGCGGATGGTCGAGGGCAGGCGAACCCGGGGGCCGGCGGCGCTCGGCGCCTAAAACTTCAGGTCGACGGTCACGTCCACAGAGTTCTCCGGACCGAACCACACCCCAGGGATCCTGAGCGAGGCCGCCGTGGTCGTTCGCGGCATCGCGGCGAACACCAGGCGCGCGAAGACACTCGATCTGGCCGGGATTCGATCGACGAATTGGCTGCGGATGGACCGCTGCGTGTAGACGAGTCCTTCACTGTCGCGGAGCGAGGCATTGACCATCGCCATGAAGATCTCCGCGCTCGTCTCGGAGCGGTTCGAGATCGACAGTTCAACCGCCGTGTAGTCCGCGGAGAACTCGACCGTATCCACCCGAACTTCGGCGGCTCCGGACCGCCCGGTGGCGTCCACAGACACCGTCAGGGTTGGAACCTGCGGCGCGCCGGGGGACTCATCCCGCGGGAGGCCGCAGTACATTTTCAGCGGCCGTGACCCTCCCGATGCCGGGACCGGTCCGCCGAGTTCGAGGACGGCCCGAGTCTGGCGGTCGGGCGGAAGGGGAAAGAAGAGCGATCCCCTCGCCGTCTGCCCCGGCTGGACCTCCGCGGCGCGGAACGCGCGGGAGTCGACGTAGCGGTTGAAGTTGAGTTGCGCGATCAGCGGGAGCGGCAGCAGCATTGGAAATATCCCGCCCGCCAGAATGTAGGCTCCCCAGTCCCGATGCGCGCGCTTGGTTTCCGCGGCCGACCACGGGGCCGCCGTCGACTCGGCGGTCCGCAGCACGGCCTTCGACGGGTCGAACTGGACCGTCCCCGGTCCCTGGTTGACGAGCAGGAGGTCGATCTCGACCGCCGCGGGCAACCGGTGAATGCCTACCGTCGCCGTCACCGGGCCCGATCTGCCGATGCAGGTCGCCGCCGCGTCCGGCGACTCCTGCGCCGATACCGGACCGATGAGGACCCCCAACAGCGCGGTGATAACCGCCGCAACCGCACGCCGACGAATCATGTCGCCTCTTCCGACTTGCCTAACCTTCTTCGCCGCCCTCGGCGCCAACCACGCCGAGTTGCTTCATCAAGCCCCACTGGTCAAAATTCGTCCACCCTTCGACGACCTTCCCATCTCGCACTCGGTACATGTCGACATCCTTCACCGCCACGGATTTCCCGGTGGGAGGGAGTTCTCCCAGCGGCCCCTGGTGCGTGCCGGTAAATGTCGACCACACGACCACCTTGTCGCCTTCGGCGATCAGGTCCTCGATCGTGAACCGCATGTCGGGAAATGCGCTCCGGTAGGTCGCCACGACTTCCCTGAACCCTTCGGCCCCCATCATCCGCATCTCGCCCGCTTCCTTCGCGGCGAAATCCGGGGCCACCAGCTCCTCAATGACCGCGTCATGTCCCTGGCTGATTCCCTCGAAGAGCCGGCGGACGATCGCTTTGTTCTGTTCCGACATCTGAACCCTCCCTGAAACGAGACCGCTCCATATTCGTGCCCCGTGTAACAGACGTGTTCGACTCAAACCGCGGGGCGGCCTGCCTTCTCGTTTATCCTGGGAACCGGCGACCTGCTCGTCGCGGCAGGAGACCGGTAGCCGCGGGCGAACTGCACGAGGAATTTCAGGTGAGGAGGCCTCCTGTGCATCGTGTCAAACCCCGCAGGATCATCAGTGTGCTCGTGCTGTCTGCGCTCTCGATCCTCGTCATCGCGACGGAAGTCTGGGCGGGCCCGTCGACGGCCTGGTCCCAGCGCACGCTCGACATTACGGTGGCCACGTGTGTGACCCGAAGCGTCAACGCGTTGCGGGCCGCCGGGTACACGGACATCCAGCGCGATCCGACCGCGGTGGCGGCGTCCGACGGCCCGGTTTCGGCCTGGCTGATCTGCTACTCACTGTCCTCCAGGCGCACCCTGATCTCCATCTTCACCGCGGCCGATGAGTTGGACGACGCGACCCGCATGCGGAACCGCCTGCGGGACTACGTGCTGTCGGGACGGTAGCCGCGGCTACGCGGCTAGGTGGCTTCGGGGACTACGGCCGATATCGGCTACTCGGTCTTCCGCCAGCCACGTAGCCACGACAGCCACGAAGCCGCGTTTATCGATGGTCGGGCCGCCCGGACTTGAACCGGGGACCTCCTGAACCCCATTCAGGCGCGCTACCATGCTGCGCTACGGCCCGACGTGCCAGATTATAGCACGGGCCTCGACCCCACACTTCGCATTCCTGATCAGCTGGTGTCAGACGCGGAGGAACCAAAGAACATTTCTGCTTCATAAGCGTTGTGGGCCCTACATCTGAGCTGAATATTATCGGCCGATGTCCCGCCGCCGGCCGAATATGGTCTTACGGGCCGCTTGCTCGATTGACCGTGTCTAACAGTCAGCGCGCCAGTTTTCGGCTGATGAGCCGGTTCAGAGACACGCCTTGCTCGGCCGCTTCCATCGCGAGCTCGCGATGCTGGTCGGGGGGAACGCGCACCGCGATGCGCCCCTTGAACGTGTGTAAGGACAGCGGCTCCGGTCTCGGCTCCTTGTTCTTCGCCATGTCCTTCAGCGTGTCGGCGACGAGCCTGGTAACCCCGTTCAGGGCTTCACCCGGCGTCCGCGCCAGCCAGCTCAGCGATGGGAACTCCGCACACAGCCCGACGTGCTCCTGATCCTCCTCGGACCAGATCACGCGGTAGGTGTACATCTCGGGGTTCTGCATCTCGGGATCTCCTCTTCTCACCACCCGGCTGCTCACTGCCGCTTCTTCCGTTCGGATCTCTTCTTCTTGACCTCGGTCGTCGCCGTCTTCCTCTCGCGCTCTTCCTTGAGCCTCACGATCGCCTTGAGCACCTGTCGCACTTGGTACGGCTTCGCCTTGCCCTTATCGTTTTGGATGTTCACTCGTGGATCGCCGGGCCACGGCATCTTGTAGACGCGATGACTTGTGCCGCTCCGTCGCGGCGTACCGAAGTAGTGATCGCAGACGCTGGCGACGTCATCGAAGCGGATCTCTCGACCTGCTTCCATGTCGGACACGATTGCCTCGATGGTCTTGCTCGGCACACAAGGATGATATCATTATTGACACCAACGAGCAAGGGCTCCTGTCGCCGAAGTCTGCTGACTTACTCTGCCAGAAACTGGGCGAACGGTGGTGCGTGGAAGGACTCCACTCGATGCATAACTGGGTCCAGACTTAGTTACAGAAGTGTTACACAGCGGGGGTCCGACGACTCCGCGGACGCGCCTCGATCCGGATCGGTGTACCCTCGAAGTCGAAGACGTCCCGCAGTTTCGCGTCCAGATAGCGCTGGTACTCATCCGGCAGCAGGGCCGGATCGTTGACGAACAGCACGATGGTGGGCGGTTTTGTCCTTGGCTGCGTCGCATAGTAGATCTTCAACTGCCGGCCGTGCCTGTCGGCGGGCGGCGAGTGAGCCGCTTCCGCCTCCTCCAGGACCCGGTTGAGGGGACCGGTGGCGACCCGGCGGGCATGGGCCTCCGCGCCCTGGTCCACGCGCTCGAGCAGCTCGGCGATCCCCCACCCTTTGCGGGCCGACGTGATGACGATCGGCGCGTAGGCGACAAAGCGCATGGCATCCCGCAGCGGGGCCAGCAGGCGCGGGGCGGCGTCCGGCGTGTCGGCGATGAGATCCCACTTTGCCACGGCGATCACACACGCCCGACCTTTCTCCAGCGCGTAGCGGGCGATCTCCTGATCCTGATCCGCCGGGGCCTGGGTCGCATCCACGACCACGACGGCCACGTCGGCGCTGTCAATGGCGGCAAGGGCCCGGCCGGCGCTGTACCGCTCCACGACTTCGCCGATCCGCGCCTTGCGCCGCAGGCCGGCCGTGTCGACCAGCACGAGGCGCCGGCCGTCCCGGATCAGCACCGTATCCACGGCGTCCCGCGTCGTGCCGGGAACCTCATCGACGACGACGCGTTCTTCGCCCAGGATCGCATTCAGCAGCGACGACTTCCCGACGTTGGGGCGGCCGACGATGGCGGCGCGGACGGCGGGTTCTTCGGGGACCTCGGTCTCTTCTTCGGGCAGCGCGGCGACGATCTGATCGAGGAGGTCGTTCGTCCCGAGGCCGTGGATCGCCGACAGTTCAACCGGATCGCCCAGCCCCAAGGCGTAGAACTCGTACGCGCCGGTGTGCGACGGGTGATCGACCTTGTTGGCCACCAGCACCATCGGCCGCCGGCTCCTGCGCAGATAGTCGGCGATGTCCTGATCCTCGGGGGTGAGTCCGTCGCGGGCATCCACGACGAAGAGAATCAGGTCGGCGTCTTCGACCGCCCGGGCGGCCTGTTCGCGGACCCGCGCGAGCAGCCGTTCGTCCGACGCGGACACGTACCCGCCGGTATCGATCAGGGTGAACTCGCGGTCCCGCCAGCTGACGGTACCGTACAGCCGGTCGCGGGTGATACCCGGGCGGTCCTCAACGATCGCGGTGCGGCGGCCGACCAGGCGGTTGAACAGCGCGGACTTACCGACGTTCGGACGGCCCACGATGGCCACGACGGGGCGCGGCATTCCCGCTAACGTCCGACTTTCAACTCCGTGTCAATTGCCTCCAGGCGCTGCAGCACGTCGGCAATGATCCATTCGGGCGTGCTCGCCCCCGACATCACGCCGACCTTCCGCACTCCGGCAAACCAGAGCGGGTCAATCTCGTCGGGCACCTCGATGTGATAGGTCGGCAGGCCTCGGCCGCGGCCGATTTCCCACAGGCGCGTCGTGTTCGCGCTGTGATGGCCCCCGATGACGACCAGGGCATCGACCTCATCGACGAGTTTCTCCGCCTCTTCCTGGCGCACAGTGATCGCCGGGCAGAGTGTGTTGACAACCTTGAGCTCTTTAGTCCGCAGCGCCAGATCGGCCACGATCTGGCTGAAGTTCTCCATCGACTGCGTGGTCTGCGACAACACACCGATCTTCCCGCGCAGCTTGACCCCCCGGGCTTCGTCGCGATCGTGGACAATCGTGACCTTGTCGCCGAGGACCTCTTTGAGCGTCACCATTTCCGGGTGCCCGTGGTCGCCGACCACGATCACCTGGTAGCCCTCCTCGACCAGTTTGAAGGCCAGGGAGTGCGCCCGGATCACGACCGGACACGTGGCATCGACCACCCGCATGCCCTTGTCGCGGGCGGCGTCGAGGACGGCGTGGTCGACGCCGTAGGCCGACACGACAAACGCCTCACCCTCCAGATCGTCCAGCGCCTCGGCGACCCGGACCCCGGCCTGTTCCAGCCGGTCCACGACCTGGGGATTGTGGATGAGTGGGCCCCACGTGTATACCGTGCCGGACGCGCCTTCCGCCGTACTGCGGGCCATCTCCACGGCGCGCTTCACCCCGCCGCAGAAGCCCATGTGCCTGGCCACAATGATCTCCACGTACCTTAGGATACACGGTCGCCGGCCATCAGAGGAGTACCCCAACGCGGGGCGTAATGGGGGAGACGTGCCTGCCCCGGACAAACGGCTGTTTGCCATCATCAATCCCGTGTCGCGCAAAGGCCGGGCCCACCGCGTGTGGCCGGCGGTCCGGGAGATCCTTCAGGACGGCGGGTACCGTGTGGACGAGGCGATCTCGGAGCGGCGGATGCACGCGTGGGAACTCGCCGCCCAGGCCGCGGCCGGCGGCTATGACACCATCGTGTCCGTCGGCGGGGATGGAACCAACCACGAAGTCATCAACGGGATGCTCAACGCCCAGGTCGCCGTTCCCCCTGCCCTCGGCCTGATCCCCGCCGGCACGGCCAACGATCTCGCGCGGTGCCTCAAAATCCCCTTCGATCCGCAGGCGGCGGCGCGTGTCCTGCTGGACGGCGCCCGGCATCGTGTCGACGTGGGGAAGGTGAACGATCGCTACTACGCGACCATCTCCGGGGTTGGGTTTGACGCGGAAGTCGCCCAGCTTGTCAACCGCTGGCCGCGGTTCATCGGCGGCACCGTCCTGTACATCGCCGGAATCGTGACGATGTTGGCGACATACCGCCCGGTTCTATCCCGCATCACCATCGACGGGACCACGCAGGAGACGAAGATGTTCCTGCTCGCGGCGGCCAACACCAACTGGTACGCGGGTGGCATGTACATGGCCCCGCACGCGCGGATTGACGACGGCCTGCTGGCGGTCGTGTGGGCGGAAGACCTGGGCAAGGGGGAAACGCTGGCTCTGCTTCCCAGGCTCTTCTCCGGGGGGCACCTCCGGCATCCAAAGGTCTCGCACACGACGGCCCGCGAGGTCCGCGTGGACAGCGACACCCCGCTGGCGATCCACGCCGACGGCGAAACCGTCGGGCACGTGCCGGCGTACTTCCGGGTCCTGCCCCAGGCGCTTGAGGTCATCGTACCGGCTGCTGGTCTTCCGGAAGCAGCGCCCCAATCGCATCCATAATCCGCCGTCCCCACTCCTCCAGCACGGCGTGCTCTAGCCGTCCTTCGATGCGCGGCACCAGAAGCGGCGGCCCGATCCGGACGACGACCTGGGTGAACCGCGGCCAGCGCGCACTCTTGGGGAGAATCCTGTGGCTGCCCACCACCGCCACCGGCAGGACCGGCGCGCCCGTGCGCAGCGCGATCATGGCGGCGCCGGGTTCGGGATCCCGCAGCCGGCCGTCTTCGCTGCGCGTGCCCTCCGGAAACATGACCAGCACGCCGCCCCGCTCGAGCACCTGCAGCGAACGCCGGATGGCGCGCCGGTCGGGCTGTCCGCGCTTGACGGGAAAGACCCCGACCGACCGCAGCCACGGGCCGAGGATGGGAACCGAGAACAGTTCCTCCTTGGCCATGTACGCCGCCCGGCGGCGCAGCACGCTCCCGACCAGCGGCGGATCGATGGCGCTCACGTGGTTGCCGGCCACGATCACCCGCCCGGACCGCGGCTCGTGGCCACGGCCTTCGACGCGCATGCGAAAGGCCAGGCGTCCGATCAGCCCGACGAGATTCTTCCAGAAGTGGTACCAGACGTCGCTGGCCACCCGGCGGAGACCGCCCAGGCGGGCGCCGGCAGGGGAGGAGAGTGTGTCGCTCATCGGTGTGCTTCGACCAGGGCGATCACGGCGGCGGCGGTGTCGTCGACCGAACGATTGGTGCTGTCGATAATCACGGCATCCGCCGCCGGACGCAACGGCGAGTGCCTCCGGGTGGCATCGCGGCGGTCCCGCTCTTCTTCGGTCCGCCGCACGCTGTCGAGGTCGACGTCCACGCCCCGCGCACGCAGTTCTTCATACCGGCGGCGGGCCCGTTCCTCGAGCGTCGCGTCCAGGAAGACCTTCACGTCGGCGTCGGGGAACACGACCGTCCCGATGTCGCGGCCCTCCATGACGACCCCTCCCTCGCGGCCCATCGCACGCTGGATGGCCACCATCGCCCGCCGGACGCCCGCGTAGACGCTGACGATCGACGCCCCCTCGCTGACGTCCGGCGTCCGGATGGCCTCGGTGACATCGGCGCCGTTGGCCACGACGCGCTGCTGCTCCCCCTCGGGCCGGAACTCGACCCGCAGGGACTCCGCCACGGCCACCACCGCGGCTTCGTCATGCAGGTCGATCCCCTCCTCTAATGCCTTCAGCGCCACCGACCGGTACATGGCGCCGGTATCCACGTAGTGATAGCCAAGGCGTTGGGCGACCCGGCGCGCGACGGTGCTCTTTCCCGCGCCGACCGGCCCGTCAATGGCGACCACGGGAGCCGTCCTGGCAGAACCGTCCATATCCGCACTCTCTTTCCCCACCTGCTTCTGATGACCTCCGGCCTCGCGGCGGGGAGACAGGGAGACCGGAAGATGCCGAGAAACCGAGAGCAGCATGGCTGATGCGCCTGGAATCCCTGCGGAATTCGCGGCGTGGCTGACGGAGTGGACGGCGACGCGCCGGCTCACGTACGACCTGCTGGAGACGCTCCCCTACTCCGTGATGAACTTCTCGCCTCACCCGGACTTCGGCACGCTCATCCGGCAGATCCGCCACGTCGGAGACATCCAGGCCGCGTACATGACGGCGATTGAACGCGGTCGCATGGACTTCGCGGCCCACCGGCGGCAGCGAACGCTCGAACGCTCGAAGGATGACGTCGCCGCCTACCTCCAGGCGCTGGATGCCCGCATGGTCGACCTCCTCTCGGCCCTGTCCGAGGACCAGCGGGCGGGCCGGATCGACTGGGGAGATGGAGCGGAGGTCTCGCTCGCGCAGCATCTGACCAGGCTCCTGCAGCATGAAACGCTCCACCACGGCATGTGGACCTTCTACGCAAAGATTGCCGATCTGCCTCTGCCGGACAGCTGGCGCCGGGCGTGGACGCTCACCTGATGTCCACGATTTCGATTGACGATTTCGAGCGGGTCGAGATGCGCGTCGGCACGATCGTCGCCGTCGAGGACTTTCCGAAAGCACGCAAGCCGTCGTACAAACTGACTATCGACTTCGGACCGTTCGGCACGAAACGGTCGTCGGTCGCGATCCGTCCCTTCTACGCGAAGGACGAGCTGCTCGGCCGGCAGGTGGTCTGTGTGACGAACTTCCCGCCGCGCCAGATCGCGGATTTTTCCTCCGAAGTGCTGACGCTCGGCGTCATGGAGCACGGCGGCCGCATCGTGCTGCTGATGCCCGACAAAGAGGCGGAGTTGGGCGGCCGGATCGGGTAGGCGCTCCACCGCAAGGCGGCGGCCTGCCGCAGTCTTCCAATGCCGAGAAATTCGTCCGGCTGACCTACAGGGGGCGGGTGGAGGGCCTAAAGAACCTACCGGCATGGCGTATTGAGCCGGCGGCCGCCGGGGCGTTGGGCGACGATGCGGCTGACGACGCCGTGCCCGCCGCCGCCGAATTTCCCCTCTTCGAGTTCCAGGATCTCCCAGGCCGCAAACTGGCGGCGCAGTTCGCCGGGCCGCAGGCGGTAGCGAGATCGGCACGGTTCACGATCTGCACGCAGGTGCGTCTCCACGATCATCACGCCTCCCGGCCTGACCGCCGCCAGCAGGCGCGGCATGAGTTTCCGGTTCAGGTAGAAGGCCATCACGACCACGGCGTAGCGGTCGGCCGGGGGAACCCACGAGTCCAAGTCGGCCTCAATCCACCGGATTCGCGTGCCGCGGGCCGCGGCGCGCGCGCCTGCCAGCCCCAAGCCGACCGATGAAATGTCGACGGCGTCAACGCGATAGCCCGCCTCTGCCAGCAAGACCGCGTTGCGTCCCAGACCGGTCGCCACGTCGAGCCCCCGGCCCCGGGGCAGATACGGCAGCCAGCGCGTGAGGAACTCCGACGGCGGTCCGTCGTGCGGCCGGTCGCCGCTCTTGTAGCGCCGGTCCCACTTTGTCCGGTCCGCTCGCATCAGCCCCGTACCAACTTGATGCGGTCGGTACGCGAGCGGTACAGACGTTTCACGGCGGGACCTGAGTGAAACCGTACTCGAGCAGATGCGCGGCATCGGTGAACAAGTTGGGCGCGCTGAGGAGCACCACGATCAGCCGCCGGCCGTTGCGCGTGGCCGACCCCACCAGGCAGCGACCGGACTCGGCAATCCAGCCGGTCTTCACCCCGTCCGCGCCGATGAACTGCCAGAGGAGGCGGTTGGTGTTGATGATCACGCGCGGCGGCGTGTTCGGTCTCGTCAGCTGCCAGGTCCGGAGCACCACCATCCGGGCCAGGACCGGATTGGCGAGGGCGGCCTGAGCCATCCGGGCAAGGTCGTACGCTGAGGTGAGGTGCCGCGGATGATACCGTCCGTTGGGCGTGACGAAGTGCGTGTCCCTGGCGCCCAACGTCCGCGCCTTGGCGTTCATGCGCGATGCAAACGCCTCGACCGACCCTGCGGCGGCTTCGGCCAGCGCCACGGCCGCATCGTTGGCCGAGTGCAGCAGCATGGCGCGGAGGAGATCATCAACGGTCCACCACTGGCCGCGCTCCAGGCCGATCGCCGCCCCGCCGCGTTCGTTGGCCGCCCGCGCGCTGATCGCGACCAGGGCGTCCAGCGGCAGGGCTTCCGCCGCCAGCAACGCGGTCATGATTTTCGTCGTCGACGCCGGCGGGAGGCGTTGGTGCTCGTTGCGAGCGAAGAGGACCCGTCCCGTGCGGGCATCGACGAGGATGGCCGCGGCCGCGTCAACAGCCGGCGGAGGCGGCGGGGCTGCGGCCCCAACCGAGAAGGCCACGGCCAGGGCGACCATAAGACCAACAAGAGGACTTGCCCTGAACCCGAACGGCGCGAGTGGTTCAGGGCGCCAGAGGATCAGAGGCCAGCGCCTGGCGTGGATCATGGCCCTCCAATGGGGGGAGATCACTCAGATCCTTCAAGCCGAAGTGCCGGAGGAACGCCTCGGTCGTACCATACAGGATGGGCCGGCCCAACGTCGGCCGGCGTCCGATCGCGCGAATCAGCTCCAGTTCCGTGAGCCGTTCGAGCACGTGCTCGCAGCGGACCCCCCGGACCGCTTCCACCTCCGCCCGCGTGACCGGCTGACGGTAGGCGACGATCGCCAGGGTTTCCAGTGATGCGCGCGACACCGGCTCCCGGCGCTCCAGGCCCAGCAGGCGCGACACGTACGGGGCGAACTCCGGCCGCGTCGTGAGCTGGTACCCGCCGGCAATCTGCTGGACCTGCAATCCCCGCTGGTCGTAGAGCCGGATCAACTCCCCGGCGAGATCCCTAACGACCTCGTCGCTCACGCCCAGCACGTCACGCAGTTGATCGACGCGGACGGGACCGCCTCCCACCAGCAGCAGGCATTCCATGGCCCGCAGA
The DNA here is from genome assembly GCA_035292085.1 of bacterium. Taxonomy (GTDB): domain Bacteria; phylum Sysuimicrobiota; class Sysuimicrobiia; order Sysuimicrobiales; family Kaftiobacteriaceae; genus DASXUC01. The sequence goes on along the minus strand of DATDQT010000083.1, from coordinate 36,151 downwards.
AGGCGGTCGCGGTCCAGCGCGCCTTCAGGCTCCATGCACCAGCACCACCCGGATGGCCGCAAACGGCCCGCTCTGCTGCACGCGGACCCGGCGTTCTTTGATCAGTTCCAGCAGCGCGAGGAACGTGACGATCACGTGCAGCTTTGTGGCCCGCTGGTCGAACAGCTCCGGGAATACGACCCCGTTGGGCTGCGCCGTCAGCAGAGCCAGCAGCATGTCGATCTGCTGCCCAACCTTGACCTCTTCCCCGCGGACCTCGCCGACTTCATCCTTGGCCCGGGTGAGGACCTGCTGGAAAGCCGCGAAGAGATCCTGCAAGGCGACCCCTTCCAGGATCACTTCCCCCGCCTCGTCGTCGAGCGGACGGGCAAACACCTGGCGCTGGACCTCTTCCAGCGCGCGCAGCGCCGACGCGACCTCTTTGAACGCCCGGTACTCTCTGAGCTTCCCTTCCAGTTGCTCGGCCAGGTCCCCGTCCGCCTCTTCAATGACGACCGGTTCGCTCTCCACGGGCTTGGGCACGAGGAGTTTAGATTTCATTTCCACCAGCGCGGCCAGCGTCCACAACACCTCCGTGGCCTCCTCCAGGTCAAAGGCCCCTTTCGAACCGGCCAGGTAGTCCTCGGCAATCTGGCCCAAGGCCACGGCGCGCAGATCGATCTGCCCCTGCTGCGCCAGCGTCACCAGCAGGTCGAGCGGTCCTTCGAATCCCGCCACCTTCACCGTGTACATGCGGTCATCCTCAGAAGAACAGCCCGATGCCGAACGATCCCGTCGCCTGCGCGATCAGCCACCGCATCGGCGGAATGACGATCGCCGGCAAGGCCCGGGTGAAGATCAAGGCCAGCAGAATGAGAAACCCGAACCGTTCCACCCGCGCGTAACTGATGGCCAGATTGCCCGGGAGCAGGCCGACGAGGACCTTCGAGCCGTCGAGCGGGGGGATGGGGATGAGATTGAAGACCGCCAGCATGGCGTTGATCTGCAGTCCCCACCCCAGCAGGCCGAACAGGACGCCGCTGCCTGTGTCGACCAGTTCGAGCTTGAACGGCAGGCCGAGCAGAAAGACCAGCGTCACGTTGGCCAGCGGCCCCGCCAGCGCGACGAGAATGGAATCGCGCCGCCAGTCCGCAAAGTTGGCCGGGTTGATCTGCACCGGTTTGGCCCATCCGAACCCGACCAGCAGAATCATCAGCGAGCCGATGGGATCCAGGTGCGCCAGGGGGTTGAGGGTGAGCCGGCCCATGCCCCGCGGCGTCGGATCGCCCAACCGGTCCGCTACGTAGGCGTGGGCGAACTCGTGCACGGTGGCCGCCACGATCAGGGCCACGGCCAGATACGGCAGGATCGCCGGGTTAAGGCCCAGCATCCAGCGCCACGTCCCGGCTGACGAGATCCTCGTAGGTCTCGCGCGCGACGACGACCCGGGCGCGGCCCCCGCCGGCCAGCACGATGGCCGGCCGCGGAAACCGGTTGTAGTTGCTCCCCATCGAGTACGTGTACGCGCCCGTCGCGAAGACGGCCAGCACGTCGCCGCCGCTGACCGGCGGAATGGCGGCTTCCCAAATCAGGATGTCCCCCGACTCGCAGCACTGCCCCGCCAGGGCTACGGTTTGCGACGGTGGATCAGTGGGCCGGTCGGCCCGCACGGCCTCGTAGCGCGCCCCATAGAGGGCGGGCCGTGGATTCTCGTACATGCCGCCGTCCACGGCTACGTACGTCCGGACCCCGGGAATCGTCTTGATCGCGCCCACCGTGTAGAGAGTCACCCCCGCATCCCCGACGATCGAGCGGCCGGGTTCGACGAACAGCGCCGGCGGGCTGAGATGATACTGCGCGGCGCCCGCCTTCACCGTCCCGGCCACCGCCGCGACGAAATCGCCGATCGTCGGCGGTTCGTCGGACGCCAGGTAGCGGATGCCCAACCCGCCTCCGCAGTTGATTTCCTCGATGGTGACGTCGAGATCGTCCCGCACCCGGGCCGCAAACTCCACCAGCGCCGCGGCGGAGAGCCGGAACGGGTCGAGGTCGAACGCCTGCGATCCGATGTGCGCGTGAATCCCGTGAAGGCGCGCCCGGGTCATCCGGCTCGCCCGGGCCACCGCCTGGTGGGCGGATCCGTCCAGCATGCCGAACCCGAACTTGGAATCCACACCGCCGGTGCGGATGGCCCGATGCGTGTGCGGCTCGATCCCCGGGGTCAGCCGCAGCTGGATGTGCGCGTCGACGCCCAGGCGCTGCGTGAGCGCGTCGAGGAGATCGAGTTCGTACTCGTTGTCGACGATGATGCGGCCGACCCCGACCCGCAGTGCGTACTCGAGCTCGGCCGGGGTCTTGTTGTTCCCGTGAAAGTACAAATCAGATGGGGGGACGGCGGCGCGGAGCGCCGTGTGAATTTCTCCCCCCGACGCGACGTCGATCCCGAGCCCTTCCTGGACGGCCAGCTGGCAGGTCGCGACGACGCACAGCGCCTTGGACGCGTACAGAGGCCGGGCGTTGGCGCCGTAGACGTCGGCCAGGGCGGCTTGGTAGGCACGGCAGTTGGCCCGGAAGCGGTCTTCATCGATGACGTGCAGCGGCGTGCCGAACTCGCGGGCCAGCGCGAGCGCATCGCACCCACCGAGGCTGAGGTGTCCGGAGGCGTCCACGCCGTACCCATGCCGTGCGGCGAGGTTCGAGGTCATCGCGTGTACTCTAGCAAGTCCCCCTACCCTGTTCAAGGGCAGCGCAGTACGATTGGAGATGGTAGATGGAGGTTAAGAATGAGAGACGTCGTCATTGTCAGCGCGGCCCGGACGCCGATCGGGCGGTTTCTCGGCGGTTTGGCGACGATCCCCGCCCCGAAATTGGGCAGCATCGCCATCGCCGAGGCGGTGCGGCGGGCCGGCCTGGAGAAGGATGCCGTCTCCGAAGTGATCATGGGCAATGTGCTCAGCGCCGGACTCGGCCAGGCACCGGCGCGGCAGGCCGCGCTGTACGCGGGCCTCCCGCCATCGGTCCCGGCCACCACGGTCAACAAGATGTGCGGATCCGGACTCAAGGCCGCGATGCTGGCCGCACAGGCGATCGCCCTCGGCGATGCGGACATCGTCGTCGCCGGCGGGTTCGAGAACATGAGCGGCTCGCCGTACCTGCTCACGCGGGCGCGGACGGGGTACCGTCTGGGCCACGAACGGATCATCGACAGCGTGCTGCACGACGGACTCACCGACGCGTATCAGCAGCTCCACATGGGCAACTGCGCCGAACTGCTGGCCCGGGAGTACCGGATTTCGCGGGGGGAGCAAGATGACTTCGCGCGCCTGAGCTACACGCGGGCGCTGCGGGCGATGGACGACGGACTGTTCGCCGACGAGGTCGTCGCGGTCGAGGTCCCGCAGCCGAAGAGCGAACCGGTCGTGATCGGTGAGGACGAAGAGCCCCGGCGCGTGGACTTCGAGAAGCTGGGCAAGCTCAAGCCCGCATTTGAGGAGAACGGCACGGTCACGGTGGCCAACGCGAGCAGCAACAGCGACGGCGCCGCCGCCGTGGTCCTGGCCGCGGCCGACGTCGCCGCCACCCTGGGTCTGCGGCCGATGGCCCGCATCGTCGGCTACGCCGGCGCGGCGATGGCCCCGGAGTGGTTCACGATTGCGCCCGCGCACGCCACCCGCGCGCTGCTGGAGAAAATCGGCTGGACGACCGGCGACGTCGACCTCTTCGAAATCAACGAGGCGTTCGCCGCGGTGGTCATCGGCGTGACCCGCGATCTCGGGGTCAGCACCGACCGGGTCAACGTCCACGGCGGCGCGGTGGCCATGGGCCATCCCATCGGCGCCAGCGGAGGCCGCATCCTCACGACGCTGCTGCACGCCATGCCGCGGTACGAAGCCCGGCGCGGGGTGGCCGCGATCTGTCTGGCCGGCGGCGAGGCCGTGGCCATGGCCGTCGAGCGAGTGTAACCGCACCGCCCTGCAGGATGGAACTGAGCTCCTCAGCAGCGTTCGTCCTCGTGGTGCTTGCCCTCGCCACGGTGGCCTTCCTCAGCGGGCGATGGCGTCCCGACTTCATCGCCGTGGCGGTGCTGCTGGCTCTCCTGCTGGCTGGGACCGTCACGACCGAGCAAGGGTTTTCGGGCTTCGGGTCTCCCGCGCTGCTCGCCGTGGCCTCGATCTTCGTCCTGGGCGCGGCCCTCGAACGCGTGGGCCTGGCGGCATGGACCGGCCGCGGCATCCTGCGGATCGCCGGGGGGAACGAAGCCCGGTTGATCCTGACCTTCGGAATGGCGGCGGGTCTGCTCGCCGGACTGATCAACAGCCTCGGCGCGATTGCCGTGCTGCTGCCGGCGGCCATGGTAGCGGCCCGGGAGGCGAAGATCAGTCCGTCAAAACTGCTGCTCCCGATGGCACTAGGGACGCGGTTGGGCGGAGTCCTCACGCTGATCGCCGGTCCGAGCAACCTCATCGCCAGCCAGGCCCTCGTCGACGGTGGCGCGGACCCGTTTGGCCTGTTCACGTTCTTCCCCCTTGGGGCGGTGTTTCTGGTGGTCGGGCTGGCATTCATCGCCGCCGTGGGGCGCCGGTGGCTCCCTAGCGTGGCCTCGATCGACGTCCCCCGGCCCGGCCGCCTGATGGAGCTCTACCGCCTGCGGGAGCGGTTGTTTGAAGTGCGTATCCCCGCAGACTCTCCCCTCGTCGGCCGGTCGATCGCCGAAAGCGAACTGGGGAAGACGCTCGGCGTCACCGTCGTCGGCGTCACGCGCGGCGTTCGGGTGATCACGGCGCCTCCGCCGTCAGAACGCCTCATCGGCGGCGACCGGCTCCTTGTGCAGGGACGTTTCGAGGAATTGTCCCAGGCCGGCGCGCTGGAACCCCTCGGCCTTCACGGTGCGACCACGGCGGAGGCCTACGCCATCGAGTCCGGCGACGTGCGCGTGGCGGAGGTCATCCTGCCGCCGCGGTCGTCACTGCTCGGGAAAACGCTCCGAGCCCTGAATTTCCGAGAGGCGTTTGGGCTCACGGTGCTGGCGATCTGGCGGGAAGGACAGCCCAAGCGCACGGTCCTCGCCGACGTACCGCTCCAGGTGGGCGATGCGCTGCTGGTCCAGGGCCACCGGGAACGGATCAGGATGCTCAAACACGACCCGGACTTCCTCGTCATCGAAACCGGGGAAGTGGAACCCCCGCGGCGGGCGAAGGTTTCGTGGGCCGTGACCGCGCTGGCGTTGATGGTGGTGTTGTCGGTCAGCGGGCTCACGTCGATCGCCGTGGCCGCCCTGCTGGCGGCGGTCGTGGTCGTCGCCTCGGGCTGTCTGACAGCGGAGGAAGTCTATCAGGCCATCGACCTGCGGTCGCTGGTCTTCATCGGTGCGCTGATCCCATTGGGGACAGCCGTGGCCTCCACCGGCGCGGCGACGACGATCGTCCAGGGCACTCTTGGCGTGTTCGGACCGAGCCCCTTTCCTGCCCTCGTGGGACTGCTCGCCGCCGCGGCGGTCCTGAATCAGGTCATGCCCAGTGTGGCGGCCACCGTCGTGCTGGTACCGGTCGCGTTCAACATTGCGGCGGTCACCGGGGCGAGCGTGTACCCGTTCATGCTGGCCGTCGTTGCCGGAACGGCCACCACGTTCACGCCGATTGGGACGCCGGTGAATCTCCTGGTGATGCGGCCGGGGGGCTATGCGATGAAGGATTACTTCCGGATCGGCCTGCCGCTGGCCGTGCTGCTGGTCGTCCTCGGTGCGCTGATTATCCCCCGGATCGTTCCGCTTCGGCCATAGGCGGGGTGATCCGCCGTGCGGTGGTGAGAAAGGCGGTGTGCGCGACCATGCGGTGAGCGGGCCGCACACTCGCGCCCTCGATGTTCCATGGACGCAGCAACGTTTCGGTGGTCTCGATCATCGCGAAGGCGCCGGATCGACGGATTGTCTCGACGGCCTGGGCGACCTGGGGGACCGTCGGTAAGTACGTCAAGAGGATCCCCCCGGGGCGCAGCGCGGCCGCGGCGGGCTCCACCGCGCGCCACGGCTCAGGCACGTCCAAGACGATGCGATCCAGCGGCTGGTCGGGAATGGCCGTGTACACGTCCTGGTCGCGCAGGATCAGGGCATCTGCCGGGCCCAGATAACGGGTGATGTTGGCCGACGCGATGCGCATGAACTCGGGCCGGACCTCGTAACTGAACACACGGCCGGCGGGCCCAACGGCGCGTACCAGCGTCATCGTCAGCGCCCCCGACCCGGTCCCCGCTTCCAGGACCCGCGCACCCGGATAGATGTCGGCGGCGATGAGGATCACACTGAGGTCTTTCGGGTAGATCACCTGCGCGCCGCGGGGCATCTCCAGGACGAACTCGGCGAGGGTCGGACGCAGGAGCAGGACGGTCTCTCCGCGGGAGGTCTCGACCAGACGCCCTTCGTCGGTCCCGATCAACGCATCATGACCCAGTTTGCCGCCGCGGAGATCGGAGACGGCGCCGGACCGCAGCGTGATCAGGTACCGGCGCTGTTTGCGGTCGACCAGTAAGACGGGTTCGCCTTCCTGGAGCGGACCTGTACGCATCACCCACACCCGTGTGTCATTGCGAGCGTAGCGAAGCAATCTCAGGACTGGGATTGCTTCGTCGCTTCGCTCCTCGCAATGACATCAGAATGCTCTGTGGGCGGTTGTGTAGGTTGTGTGAGCTGTGTCGGTTAGGCGGGCACGCCGCGGGGGCGGACGTGATCGCGGACCCACGTGACGATCGCTTCCAGGGACGTGCCCGGCGTGAAGATCTCGCTAATGCCGGCGGCCTTCAACGGCGCGATGTCCCCTTCGGGGATGATGCCGCCGGCGAACACGACGATGTCGCCCGCCCGGCGCTCGCGCAGCAACTCCATCACGCGGGGAAACAGCGTCATGTGCGCGCCGGACAGGATCGACAGCCCGATCGCGTCGGCGTCTTCCTGAATCGCCGCGTTGACGATCATTTCGGGGGTCTGGTGCAACCCGGTGTAAATGACTTCAAACCCGGCATCCCTCAGTGCGCGCGCCACCACCTTCGCGCCGCGGTCATGCCCATCGAGACCGGGTTTGGCCACTACGATACGGATCCTCTGCTGAGCCATCGCTACGCTCATCCTACTACGTCCTGTCTCAGATGATCGCGGGCTCGCGGTACTCGCCGTAGACCGCCCGGAAGACGTCGCAGATTTCGCCGAGGGTGGCATAGGCCTTCACGCAGTCGATGACGCGCTCCATGGTGTTGTCGCCCTGCTCGGTGGCCTGACGGAGCGCAGCCAGGGTCTGCTCGACGCGGCGGGCGTCGCGGTTCGTGCGCACCTCGCGGAGGCGCTCGATCTGGCGCCGCTCGACCTGCGGGTCGATCCGGAGGATGGGGATGGGCTGTTCCTCCGGGACGACGAACTCGTTGACGCCGACGATGACTTTCTCCCGCCGTTCAAGCTGCTGCTGGAACGCATAGCTGGCCTCGGCGATCTCACGCTGCGGGTACCCCGCCTCCACCGCCCGCACCATGCCGCCGAGTTCGTCGATGCGGCGGATGTAGGCTCCTGCCGCGGACTCCATGGTGTTCGTGAGCGACTCGACGAAGAAGGCGCCTCCGAGCGGGTCGACGGTGTCGGCGACTCCGGTTTCGTGGGCGATGATCTGCTGGGTCCGCAGGGCCAGGCGGACGGCTTCCTCGGTCGGCAGTGCGTAGGTTTCGTCGAGCGAATTGGTGTGCAGCGACTGGGTCCCGCCCAGCACCGCGGCGAGGGCCTGCAGCGTCGTCCGCACGACGTTGTTCATCGGCTGCTGCGCGGTCAGCGATACCCCCGCCGTCTGGGTGTGAAACCGCAGCCACCATGACCGCGGATCCTTCGCGCCGAACCGCTCCCGCATGATCCGGGCCCACATCCGACGCGCCGCGCGGAACTTCGCGACTTCTTCAAAGAAGTCGACGTGGCAGTCAAAGAAGAACGACAGCCGCGGCGCAAACGCGTCCACCTCCAGCCCGGCGTCAATGCCCGCCTGGACATAGGCGATCCCGTCGGCCAGCGTGAACGCCAGTTCCTGGACCGCCGTCGCGCCGGCTTCGCGGATGTGGTACCCGCTGATGCTGATGACGTTCCACCGCGGGAGTTCGCGCGTCCCGAAGACGAGCATGTCCTGGATCAGACGCATGCTCGGCTGCGGCGGCACAATCCACTCTTTCTGGGCGATGAACTCCTTGAGCATGTCCGTCTGCGCCGTCCCGCCGAGGGCCTGCCGGGGGAATCCCGCCTTCTCGGCCGCCACGACGTACATCGCAAGCACGACGTTCGCCGGGGCGTTGATGGTCATCGAGGTCGTGGTCCGGTCCAGGGGCAGCCCCCGCAGCAAAACCTCCATGTCCGCCAGGCTGCTCACGGCGACGCCTTCGCGGCCGACTTCTCCGAGGGCCAGCGGGTGGTCGGCGTCACGGCCCATCAGGGTGGGCATGTCGAAGGCGACCGACAGGCCGGTCTGCCCGTGCTCCAGGAGGTAGTGGAACCGCCGGTTGGTATCCTCCGGCGCGCCAAACCCGGCGAACTGCCGCATCGTCCACAGCCGGCTGCGGTACATCGCCGGGTGGATCCCGCGCGTGAACGGATACCCTCCGGGCGCCCCGAGATCGCGGTCGTAGTCGACGTCCGCAAGATCCGCGGACCGGTAGAGCCGCTTGACCGGGAGCCCTGACAGGGTCGTGAAGTCCTTGCGCCGCTCGTCGTTGGACATCTGGTCGCTCTAGGTCTTGCGTGTTTCGCGCTTCAGCGCTTCGGTCAACTTGGGCACGATGTCAAACACATCTCCGACCACGCCGAGGTCCGCCATCTGCATGATCGGGGCATTGGGATCCTTGTTGATGGCCACGATGTACTTCGACCCGGACATGCCGGCCAGGTGCTGCGGGGCGCCGGAGATGCCGCAGGCGATGTACACCTGCGGGCTCACCGTCTTGCCCGTCTGGCCGATCTCGTAGTCATGCGGGACCCATCCCGAATCCACCGGGGGCCGTGAGGACCCGACCGCGGCGCCGAGTGCGCGGGCCAGGGCATCCAGCAGCGCGAAGTGTTCCGGCGCCTTCATCCCGCGGCCCCCCGAGACGATCACATCCGCCTCGGTGAGCGGCACCGTTTCTCGCTCGATGGTCTTCGTCTCCCTTACGGACGTGCGGATCTGGCCCGCGTCGAGGGAGAATGTGGCCCGATGAACGTCTGCCGCCCGGCCCGGTTCGTGCTCCGGGAGGGCATAGACACCCGGCAAGACGACGGCGATTCTGACTCCGTCAGCGGTGAAGGCCACCGTCCCGATAGCCTTACGGGTGTACATCGGCCGCATCGCTTCGAGGCGTCCGTCGGTCAGGGCCAGGCCCCCGCAGTCGGTGACGATCCCCGCCCCCACCCGGGCCGCGAGCCGGGGGGCCAGATCCCGTCCCAGCGCGGTCGAACCGATCAGCACGATGGGCGCGCCGGCACCGGTCAGTGCACCCGCCAGCGCAGTGGTGTAGCCTTCGGTCGTGTACGGCTCGAGGAGTGGATGCTCCGCCAGCACGACGACATCCGCGCCGTGTGCCCCCAGCGTCTGTGCCATGGCGGCGACACCCGCGCCCGCAAGCCACGCGACGGCCTTCCCGCCGAGCTGGGCCGCCAGCACGCGCGCGTGTCCGAGTAATTCCAGGCTGATCTTCTTCGGCGCGCCGTCCTGGTGCTCGATGAGCACCCACACGTCCGTGCTCATGTCCCGGACCCCGTCATGAGATCACCTTGGCCTCATGCTTCAGGAAGGTGACAATCGCGGCGACCATCTCCTCGGCCTCGCCGTCCACCGAGCGGCCCGGCTGCCGCTTCGGCGGCGGGTCCAGGCGCACGAGCCGCGTCGACGCCGCCGCCCCGCCGACGGTCTCGCCCGCCAGACCGAGATCCTGGAGTGAGCGGACGCCGATCTCCTTCCGCTTGGCCTTCATGATGCCGGGAAGCGAAGGATATCGGGGCTCGTTGAGGCTCCGTTCGACCGTCAGCACCGCGGGCAGGGGCACGTCGAGGACCTCGATGCCGCCTTCGACTTCGCGATGCACCGTGGCGACCGTGCCCGCTGCATCCATCTCCAGCGCGGCGATGGCCGTGGCTTGGGGCAGGTTGAGGAACTCTGCCACCGCCGGTCCCACGATGCCGGCATTGGCGTCGGTGCTCAGCTTTCCGCAGATCACGACATCGGGCGCCAGGGGCGTGATGGCGGCGGCCAGCACCCGCGCGGTCGACAGGTGATCCGCGCCGCTCAGCGCCGGATCGGTGACGAGCAGCGCGTCATCGGCGCCCATCGCCAGGCCCGTGCGCAGCGCTTCTCTCGAGCGCTCGGGGCCAACGGCGACCAGGGTCACGGTGCCGCCGAACTGCTCGCGGAGGCGCAGCCCCGCTTCGGTCGCATGCTCGTCATAGTAGTTCATGACGAGGTTGAGACCGGTCTCATCGATCCCCTGCCCGTCGGGTCGAATCCGGATCGGCGCCTCCGTGTCCGGAACCTGCTTCACGCAGACCACGATTTTCATCTTCAACCCCACATCTCAAGTAGCCTCGAGTACGTTCCTCGCAATGACGACGCGTTGGATCTCCGACGTCCCCTCGTAGATCTCAGTAATCTTGGCGTCCCGGAAGTACCGTTCCACGGGATAGTCCTGGATAAACCCATAGCCGCCGTAAATCTGCACGGCCTTGTGCGCCGCCCACATCGCAGTTTCCGATGCGAAGAGTTTGGCCATTGCCGCTTCCTTCGTGCAGCGCGCGCCGGACTGCCGGAGGTAGGCCGCCCGGTAGGTGAGCAGCCGCGCGGCGTCGAGGCGCGTCGCCATGTCCGACAGCATCCACTGAATCGCTTGGAACTCGGCGATCGCACGGCCGAACTGTCTCCGTGAGGCCGCGTACGCCAGCGCGTCTTCCAGCGCCGCCCGGGCGATCCCCAGCGCCTGGGCCGCGATGCCGATGCGGCCGACATCCAGCGTGCCCAGCGCAATCCGCCCGCCCATCCCCGGCTCGCCCAGCAGGTTGGCGTCCGGGACCGGCACGTCCTCGAACACGATCTCGGTGGTTGACGAGCACTTGATGCCGAGTTTCTTCTCAAGCTTCCCCACCCTGACGCCGGGCAGGGACTTCTCCACGATGAACGCGGACAGCCCGCGCGCCCCCGGCTCGGGGCCGGTCCGGGCGTACACGATGCAGACGTCGGCCTCGGCGCCGTTGGTGACGAAGCTCTTGGTGCCCGAGAGCATCCACGCCGCCCCGTCCCGCCGGGCGGCGGTCTGCAGGGACATCGCATCCGACCCGGATGCCGGCTCGGTGAGACAGTAACAGCCCAGCGACGCGCCGGAACACAGCGAGGGGAGGTACCGGCGCTTCTGCGCCCCGGAGCCGAACCGGACGAGTGGATCGCAGACGAGCGAGTTGTTGACGGTGATGATGGTCTGGACGCCCGCCGAGGCCCGCGCGAGCTCTTCCTGCGCGACCACGTAGGCCACGAGGCCCATCCCGGCCCCGCCGTACTCCTCGGGCACGGTCATGCCCATCAACCCGAGGGCTGCGGCTCTGGCGATGATGTCGGCGGGGTACGCGGCGGTCCGATCGAGCTCGGCGGCACGGGGACGGATCTCCTTGTCGGCGAACTCGCGGACGGTCGATTGGACGAGTTTGTGCTCGTCGGTCAGCTGGAAATCCACCGTGTGTCCATTTCCACCGCCTGCAGGCCTGTCCTCCCCCGTACCGAATACCCCCACGGAGCCGGTATGAGCGATCGCGTGGCCATCGTGGGTGCCGGGACAACACCGCCCCGTCCCCTCTCGCCCGACCAGTCGTTCCGCGAAATGACCTTCGCCGCGGCCGCCCGCGCCTACGAGGACGCAGGCGTGAGCCACCGGGACATCGACAGTTTCATCAGCGTCTGCGAGGACTTCCACGAAGGGACCAGCATCACCGACGAGTACGTGCCCGACCAGCTCGGCGCCGTGCTGCGGCCCGTCCAGACCATCGCCGGCGACGGCATCCAGGGCATCGCCACGGCGTTCATGCTGATCCGCTCGGGCATCGCCGACGTCGTCGCCGTCGAGGCGCACGCCAAGTCCAGCAACATCCTGCGGCATGACGAGGTCCTGGCGATGGGCCTCGATCCCGTGTATGAACGGCCGCTGGGCGTGAATCCCCACTACGTGGCGGCGATGGAGATGCGCCGCTACCTGCACGACTCCGGCAGGACGGACACCGCCGTGGCCGACGTCGTCGTGGAGAACCGGCGCCGGGCGCTGGGCAACCCGATTGCGCCGTACGGCGCGGTCCTCACCGCCGCCGACGTGCTCGCGGCGGCGCTGGTGAGCGAACCGCTGCGTGCATCGATGATCAGCGCCTACGCCGACGGGGCCGTGGTGCTGGTCCTGGCCTCAGAAGAGCGGGCGGAGGCTGCGCTCAGACCGGTCTGGATCCGGGGGATCGGCTGGTCGTCGGACACCTCGGCGCTGTCGATGCGCGACTGGGCGACGGCCACGTACGCGGCCCTGGCGACTGCGATGGCCTACCAGATGGCGGGGATTGAGCGGCCCGCGGACGAGCTCGCGTTCGCCGAAGTCGACGACACGTATGCCCACAAACAACTGCAGCACCTCGACGCGGCCCGCCTGACCGCGCCTGGTGGGGAGCCCCTGGTACCGGTCAACCGGTCCGGCGGCAGTTTGGGCATGGGATACTGCTACGATGCCAGCGCCCTGTACCGGACGGCAGAAGCCGTGCGCCAGATCCGCGGTGAGGCCGGCCGGAATCAGGTGCCGGGAGCGACCACGGGCCTGGTCCTCTCGTGGCGCGGGGTCCCGACGCAGACGGGAGGAGCCCTCGTCCTTGGAGATCACTGAATGACGCGGAAGATCCGACGCCGCGTCGCCGTCGTCGGCGCCGGCATGAGCCTGTTCATGCGCCGGGCGCTGGAGACCGGACGCGAGCTCTCGTACTACGCCGCCCAGCAGGCCCTCGAATCCGCCGGTGTGCGGCTCAAGGACATCGAGGCCGTCACCATGGCCACGGCCCCCGATGCCTTTGACGGCGTGCACATGAAAGGCGAATGGCTGCTCGACGGCGCCGGCGGGACCCGGAAACCGTACCTGCGGGCCTACGTGGGCGGCGGCTCGGGGGTCTTCAGCCTCATCAGCGGATGGACGCTGGTGGCCTCGGGCCTCTTCGATCTCGTCCTGGTCGTCGCCGAAGAGAAGATGAGCAGCTGCCAGCCGCATCCCCAGGGCGCCTTCCTGACCATCTTCGACCACACCATCGAGCGGCCGCTGGGCCCGAACCTGCTGTGGATTTTCTCCCTCGAGCAGCAGCGGTACATGCAGACCTACGGGATCCGCAACGAAGACATCGCCCTGGTGTCGGTGAAGAACAAGCGCAACGCGCTGGACCATCCTGCCGCGCAGGTCGCCGCGAACCTGACGGTCGCCGACGTGCTGGCGTCCGAGGTCGTGGCGTGGCCGGTCCACCGGCTGATGGTCAGCCCGGTGTCTGACGGCGCGGCGGCGATCGTCCTCGCCGCGGACTCGATTGCCCAGCGCCTGACCGACAAACCGATCTGGGTGCAGGGGGTCGGCTGGGCGCTGGATACATCGTACTGGGGCAACCGCGACCTGTCGTATCCCCGCTACGTCGAAGTCGCCGCGAAGATGGCGTACGAGATGGCGGGGCTCACCGAACCGCGCAAGCAGATCCACATCGCTGAGCCCTACGACCCATTCGCGTACAAAGAACTGCACCACCTGGAAGGACTGCAGCTCGCCGACCGCGGGAAGGCGCCGGAAGACCTCGCCGCCGGACGGTTCGACCGCACCGGGGAACTCCCCACCTGCCCGTCGGGCGGTCTGATGGGCGTGGGGAACCCGATCGCGGCAGCCGGCCTCATGAAAGTCTGTGAATTGTTCTGGCAGCTGCGCGGGGAAGCCGGCGCGCGCCAGGTCCCCGGGACGCCCGAGCGCGGCGTGGCGCAGGCCTGGGGCGATCTCATGCAGATCGGGACCGTCGCCGTGCTGGGGGTGCACTGATGGCGCCCCCCAACTCGCGCCGGATCGACGCGCCCCCGCCGCAGCCGCTGCGCGGCCGGGGCCTGCGCGACGACGAGTTCCGCCGCCGGGTCTCGGTCACGCCATGGACGCCGGTCCTGGAGTACGGGTGGGACACCGGCCTCGCGATCGGCCGGTTCCTCGAGGGCTTGCAGGAGGGCAAGATCTACGGGACCCACTGCCGCCAGTGCGGCCGCACGGTCACCCCCCCGCGGGCGTTCTGTGAACTGGACTTCAAACCGATGGACGAGTGGGTGGAATTGGCCGACACCGGCACGATCAACACGTTCTCGATCTGCTATATCACCTGGGACATGAAGCCGCTGCGGCGGCCGCAGATTCCCGCGGTGATCGACATCGACGGCACAACCCCTCGCGGCGGCTTCCTGCACCTTCTCGGCGGGGTGTCCGGGAACACGGTCGAGGACATCCGGGAGCAGATTTCCATTGGGATGCCCGTGCGGGCGGTCTGGAAGAAACCGCGTGACCGCACCGGAGCCATCACCGACATCCTGCACTTCGCCCCGGCAGGGAAGCGGCGGTGATGCAGGCATCGCGGCCGTCGGCTTGGCGCGGGAAGATGCCGGTGGAGTTTCTTTACACTGCCGGTGCAGCGGGGGAACGGTTCTTCCAGACCCTGCGCCGCCGGGGCCAGTTTGAGGTCACACGGTGCGACGAATGCAACCTGACCTACTTCCCGCCGCGCATCTACTGTGAACGCTGCTTCGCCGACCTTTCCGCTACGTGGAAAGAGGCCCCGCTGACGGGGCGGGTCCACACGTTTACCGTGGTACATGCCGACGGGCTCGGCCGGCCCCTGCCGGTGCCGGAGGTTGTCGCGTATGTGCGCATCGACGGTACCGACGGCGGCCTGGTCGCACGGCTGCTGAAGGTGGCACCAGGCGACGTGCAGCTGGAGATGCCTGTCACCGCCGTGCTGGCGCCGTCCAGGAGGCGGCGTGGCAACCTCGCCGATCTGCTCGGGTTTGCTCCGGCCAGGTAGGACTCGATCAGGTGTTCGGCAGGAGGTGACAGTCACCCGACTGATCGGGTGACTGTCACCTCCTCTGGCTCCGAGGACCAGTCTACCGATGTCGTGGATCGCACCGAGTCTGTTTGGGTTGCTAGCGGCCACGGGACTCCTGGCCTGGCGCCTGCGGGTCGGGTTCGTCGCGTTCCGCGGGCGCTTCCGTGCGCACCTATCGAACGCTCCGGACATCGAGTGGCGCAAAGACACGCCCACAGGCATGCTGTGCGCGGTGTCCGGCCTCCCTTTGGAAGTGGACCTCCTCGAGTCGTACATCTTCCAGCTCCGACACCGGGAAGACGAATCAGAACTCTTCCAGGCGCTGACCGACGCGCTCAGACAGCGTGTGCCGCCAGTCACCCCGCCGCCGTTCCCGCTGGTCCGGGACCGGCTGCTTCCGGTCCTCAGACGTGAGGCCGACCTCGTCCTTTCCAAGGGCTACCGCCGGCAGCACTTCCCCGTCCGCACCCCGATGGCCAGCGACGTGGTCGTGGCCTACGTCATCGAGGGCCAGTTTCAGATGACGTCCATCACTGAGGGGATGCTGTCGGCGTGGGGACTCAGCGTTGTGCACCTGCATGCCCTGGCGGTGGAGAATCTGCGCACCAAGACCCGCCATCTGCTCGAGGATTTGGGGGGGCCGCAGACGGAGTACGTCGCGCTGGATGGGTACGATGCGGCGCGGGTGCTGGTCCTCGACCTCGTCGTGCCCCACGGAATCTCCGACCCGGTCGTGGCGATCCCCCACGCGCACGCCTGCCTCATCGCATCCGCGGACCAATCCAGCGCGCTCGCCGCCCGCGCGGCCGCCCTCTACGCGGGGGCGGATCTCCCCCTGACCAGGCAACTGTTCACGCCCGGTCCCGAGGGCGTCGTGGCCCTCGGCGGTGGCCAGGAGGCGCCCCGGGTCCCAGCGAAAGGACAGCACACCGAATAATCTCAATCTGAGGTGGCGGCATGGACGGCGCGTGGAGCCGGATTGTCGGAATCAGGGACTTGATGGAGAAGGCGGGGCTGGATCCGAACAGCAAGGAAGATTTCAACCGCACGGTCAACTGGCTGCGGGCGCGCAAGATCCCGTTCGCATCGATTGGGAAGGCGGTCAAAGGCCGCCAGCGTGGCATCCTCGTGCTGGCGGATCACGTCGAAGCGGCGATCAAGAAGGCCAGGGGAGCGGAGTAGCGTCCGCGGGCGGTAGGAGGCCCGGGTCCTCTCCCCGAGACCACTTCACGGGGACCCCTCAGGACCCGGGCCTCCTACCGCCCGCCAGCTACTTCGCAGGTGAGTAGTCGTAGAAACCCCGGCCGGTCTTCCGTCCGTGCAAACCGGCGAGAACCATGCGTTTCATCAGCGGCGGCGCGGCGTAGCGGGTGTCTTTGAATTCCTCAAACATCGCCTGAGCGATGTAGTACGTTGTGTCGATCCCCACGTAGTCCAGCAGCGTGAGCGGTCCCATCGGGTGGGCCAGGCCCAGCACGATCGCGGTGTCGATATCCTCTTTGGTCGCGACGCCGGTCTCCAGCGCCCGCACGGCATCGAGCATGAAGGGGACCAGCAGCAGGTTGACGATGAACCCCGGGTTGTCCTTGCAGACCACAACCGTCTTGCCGACCGACTCCGCGAAAGCCCGGCCGTCGGCCATCGTCTCGGCGGAGGTCTGGAGACCCCGGATCAGCTCGACGAGCTTCATCACCGGGACCGGATTGAAGAAGTGTATCCCCACAAACCGCTCGCCACGGGACGTCGCCGACGCCATTTCGGTGATCGACAGCGATGAGGTGTTGCTCGCGAAGACCACCCCCGGCCGGGCAATGGCATCGAGTTCCCGGAAGACCTGCTTCTTGAGATCCATGTTCTCGACGACGGCCTCGATGACCAGGTCGGCATCACCCAACTCCTCCAGGCGCGTCGTGCCCCGAATGCGCGCTCGTGCTGCCTCGGCGTCGGCGGCGGCCACCTTCCCTCGCTCCACGGCGCGGCCGATCGACGCCGCCACCCGGTCCAGTCCCTTCTTGAGCAGGTCGTCGTTGATCTCCCTGACCACGACGTCATACCCGGCGCGCGCACAGACCTCGACGATGCCCACACCCATGAGCCCGCAGCCTACGACCCCTACTGTTCGAATGTCCATTGATCGATGGCCTCCAATAGAAGGGTTTGTCATTGCGAGCGGAGCGAAGCAATCTCAGAACTGGGATTGCTTTCGTCGCTGCGCTCCTCGCAATGACACCAGGAAGTCTCAGTCTGTCATTCAGCGCACGATGAGCACCGAGCACGGCGCCTCGCGCACGACGGCATCGCTGACGCTCCCGAGCAGCAGTTCTTCCAGTTTGCCGTGTCCGCGGCTGCCGAGGATAATGAGGTCCGCTCCGGCCGTCCGCGCCGCCTGGACGATCTGAGCGCCGGCGGGTCCGCGCTCGAGGCGTCCCTCCGCGGTCACCCCGGCCTGTCTGAGCCGGTCCACCGCCGCGCCGACGATCTCCCGGCCGGCCTTCTCGAGTTCGGCCAGCGCGTCTTCTGACAGCAGCGGCGGCGTAATCATCGCCTCCGTGGGCGCGACCGGCGGCATGACCATCATCGGGTCGACGAGGGCATGGACAACCGTGACCCGCGCCTGCAGTGTTGCGGCAAGGCCGGCGGCGACGTCCACCCCCTTGCTCGATACCTCGGACCCGTCGACTCCCAAGACGATGTGGCTGAACACGACTCTTCCCTCCTATCCGCGCCCGGGACGCCGCGAAGGCGGCCGAGCGATCTCCACGCGTGCGTCGGTGATCTCATCGGCATGGAACACTGCGACCTCGGCAAATCCTTCGGTGCCCACGTGCGCCAGCGCCTGCTCCAGCGCCTGCCGCTGGCGGTGGATGACGTCGGGCGGGACCACCCGGCCGCGCCGCGCATTCCACTGCCGGCAGACCTCCTCGGACACATCAAAGACGATCAGGTAGGCGGGCACCGATCGCCGGCGGGCCAGTTTCAACAGGTCCTGTCTGGCCGGAGGGCTCAACGCGGTGCTGTCGGCGACGGTAAGCCGGCGGTAGCGCAAACGGGCGTCGATAATATGATGGAACAGCGTAAAGGCCTCACCGGACACTCGCGTCTCGCCTTCATCATCGGCGATGAGCGCGCGGCAGCGGTCCGATGATACCACGGCAGTCTCTGCGAAGTGGCGGGACGCGAAGGTGCTCTTCCCGCTCCCGGCGGGCCCGCACAAGACAACCAGCGACGGGTCCGGGATCACCAACTGCATCGCTAGTGCCGTACCAACTTGATTTGCCACATGTGCGTTTCCTTGGAACCTTGAGAGTCGCTCGGAAGATAGGCGCACATATCAAGTTGGTACGGCACTAGGTGACGACACCGTGAATCAGCGGACGCGGCGGCGGCGCCGCCCGCCCGATGGTGTACGCGGACCGCACGCGTCCGACCGCGCCGGCACCCTGCGCGCGATCGGCGGCATAGACCTCGGCGAGGATGTCCCCGCGCGCCACCGGGTCGCCGACCTTGCGTCGCAGGACGAGGCCGACGGCGGGATCGATTCTCTCGTCCTTTCTGGTCCGTCCGGCCCCCAGCGCCATGGCGGCCGTCCCGAGCCGTTCGGCATCGATGGCGGCCACGGTCCCGTCCGCCTCTGCTGGAACCGGAAGCGTCACCGGCGCCTGCGGGAGACGGTCCGGCTCCTCGACCACGCGGCCGTCGCCTCCCTGCGCGTCAATGAGTTCCTTGAACTTGGCCCGTGCCCCGCCGTTTTCGAGGGCTCGCTGAAGCGTGTCGCGCGCGTCGTCCAGCGATCCCGCGACCCTGGCCAGCACGAGCATGTGGGATCCCAAGGCCAGACAGAGCTCCTGCAGGTCGGGGGGACCTTCCCCCTGCAGCGTCTGCAGGGCCTCGGCCACCTCGAGGGCGTTGCCGATGGCCGCCCCCAGCGGCTGGTCCATGTCCGACATGACGGCCACGGTCCGCCGCCCGGCCGCCGACCCGATGGCCACCATCAGCTCGGCCAGTGCTCTGGCCGAGGCGAGGTCTTCCATGAACGCGCCGCGGCCGGTCTTCACATCCAGCACGATCGCATCCGCGCCGGCGGCGATCTTCTTGCTCATCACACTGGCGGCGATCAACGGAATGCTGTCCACGGTCGCGGTCACGTCGCGGAGCGCGTACAGCTTCTTGTCGGCGGGGACCAGGTTGGCCGTCTGGCCGGCAATCGCGCAGCCCACACGGTTCACCTGGTCGATGAACTCCTCCGAGGTCAGTTCTACCCGCATACCGGGAATCGCTTCGAGCTTATCGAGCGTCCCCCCGGTATGCCCCAACCCCCGGCCGGAGAGTTTGGCCACCGGCGCCCCGGCCGCGGCGACGAGTGGGACCAGGACCAGGGAGGTCTTGTCCCCCACTCCGCCCGTGCTGTGCTTGTCGACCTTGATGCCCCGGATCGCGCTGAGGTCGAGGATCTCACCCGAATGCACCATCGCCATCGTCAGCGCGGTGGTCTCCTGCGCAGTCATCCCACGGAAGAAGACCGCCATCAAGAACGCGGCCATCTGGTAGTCAGGGATCTCTCCGGAGAGGTACCCGGCCACCGCGGCGCGGATCTCCTCGTCGGTCAAGGATCCACCGTCGCGCTTCTTCTGGATCAGCTCATAGGCTCGGCTCATCGCAGGCACATCATTCGATGTCCCTGACAATATGCCTCACGAGAGCCACGAAGCGCGGCTCGATCGCGCGGGCCGTTGCCAGCACGTCGTCATGCGACACCGAGACCGCCTGCTCGCCGGTCGCCATGTCGGTAATCGCCGTGATCCCCAGCACCCGCATCCCCAGATGCCGCGCCGCGATGACCTCCGGGACCGTCGACATGCCCACCGCGTCGGCCCCCAGCCGGCCCATCATGCGCAGTTCCGCGGGGGTCTCGTAGTTCGGGCCGCTCACTGCCGCGTAGACGCCTTTGCGGATGTTGATGCCTTCCGCGGCGGCGGCCCGTTCGGCCACCTCGATCAACTCGGGATCGTACGCGCGGGCGAGATCCACAAACCGGGGGCCCATCGCCGGATCGTTCGGCCCGATTAGCGGGTTGACGCCCATGAGGTTGATGTGATCGGCCATGATCATCAGATCGCCGGCCGTCCACCGCCGGTTGATCCCGCCGGCGGCGTTGGTGACGATGAAGATGCGCGCGCCCAGGGCGTGCATGATCCGGAGCGGGAACACGACGTCGGCGATCCCGTGCCCCTCGTAGTAGTGCACGCGTCCGTGCATAGTGACCACGGGCCGTCCCTCCAGATGGCCCAGGACGAGCCGCCCGGCGTGGCCTTCCACGGTAGACCGCGGGAAGTGCGGGACCTGGTCGTAGGGGATGGCCGTCGCCCGGTCAATGTGGTCGGCCAGCCGCCCCAGCCCCGATCCCAGCGTAATCGCGATCTGCGGCACCAGCGGTGAGGCCCGCCGGATGACCGCGACCGCCGCCTCCATGCGCGCGCGCAGTTCCATCACGTCCCCCCCATCGCCGGCAGCAGGCTCGTCCCGGGCCCCGGCCAGGAAATGCCGAGCGCGTCGGCCACCGTGGCGCCGACGTCGGCGAACGTGGACCGGACGCCCAGGTCGGCGGGCCGGATGCGCGGACCGGTCCACAGCATCGGCACCTGTTCGCGGGCATGATCGGTGCTCGGCGTGGTTGGATCGTTGCCGTGGTCTGCGGTGATCACGAACAGGTCGCCGCAGGTCAGCCGGGTCAGCATCTGCGGCAGGGCCGCGTCGATCGCCTCCAAGTCGGCGGCGTAGCCGCGGGGATCGTTGCGGTGGCCGAACTTCGTGTCCAGGTCGACCAGGTTGGTCATGATGATCCCGCGCGGTGTACGCTCCAGCATCTGCACCGTTTGCGCCATCCCGTCGAGATCGTCGTGCGTGTGCACTTCCGCGGTCATGCCGCGGTGACCGAACAGGTCGGGAATCTTGCCGATCCCGACCACGGGCCACCCGGCGGCCGCGGCGGCGTCGAGGACGGTGGGACGCGGAGGGAGCACAGAGAAGTCCCGGCGGCGGTCGGTGCGCACGTAGTGACCGGGGGACCCGACAAACGGGCGGGCGATCACGCGGCTGACGGCGTAAGCACCGGTCAGCAGCCCGCGGGCGGTCTGGCAGATGTCGTACAGCCGGTCGACCGGAATGACCTCCTCATGCGCGGCCACCTGGAAGACGCTGTCGGCGGACGTGTAGACGATCGGATAGCCCGTGAGCTGGTGCTCCTCACCCAGCCGCGCGATGATCTCGGTACCCGAGGCCGCGACATTGCCGAGGGTGCGCGTGCCGATCGCCTGCTCGAACGGCTCCAGCACTTCCGGCGGAAAGCCCTCCGGATAGGTCGGGAACGGACGGTCGAGGATCACGCCCATCAGTTCCCAATGGCCGGTTGTCGAATCCTTCCCCGGCGACGTCTCCGTCAGCCGGCCATACGCCGCCGCCGGATGCGCGACCGCGGGGACACCGGCGATCGGGACGATGCATCCCAGGCCCAGGCCCTGGAGGGTGGGCAGCCGCAGACCGCCGACGGCCTCGGCGATGTGGGGGAGCGTCGCGCTGCCGGCGTCGCCGTAGCGGTCGGCATCGGGCGCGCCGCCGACGCCGACGCTGTCGAGGACCAGGATGACGGACCGGTCAAACCGCCGTCCTGAACCCGTCACTTCGCCGAGCGCACGCGCATGCCGCCGCGGGGGTGGGCGCGGACGTACACCTCTCTCAGGCGCGCACGCGACACGTGCGTGTACACCTGCGTCGTACCCACCGAGGCGTGCCCCAGCATCTCCTGGACTGCGCGCAGGTCCGCGCCGCGTTCCAGCAAATGCGTCGCAAACGAGTGGCGCAGCACGTGTGGGGACAGCGCCCGGGTAATACCCGCGGCGCGGGCATAGCGGCGGAGCAGTTTCCAGCAACTCTGCCGGCTCAGCCGGCCACCGCGGCGGTTGAGGAACACCGCCTGGGCGGCGGCGCGGCCACGCGCGAGGCGCGGCCGGGCGGCCTTGAGGTAGGCCGCCAGCGCCGCGATGGCTTTGCTCCCCATCGGGACGACGCGCTGCCGGTTCCCTTTGCCCACGACGCGCACGGTCTCTTCCGACAGATCGGCATCCCCCAGATCCAGGCTGGTCGCCTCCGAGACCCTCAGGCCGCTGGCATAGAGCAGTTCCAGCAGGGCGCGATCCCGCGACCCGACCGGCGTGGCCGGGTCAGGCATCGCCAGCACACGCGCGACTTCATCTTCCGTCAGCACACGGGGCAGGCGCCGGGTGGGCCGGGGGGGTTGCAGGTCCAGCGTCGGGTCATGGTCGATCAGGTTTTCCCGCTGCAGGAATCTGAAGAACGACCGCAGCGCCGCGGTCCGCCGCTTCACGGTACTCACCGACCGTCCCCGTTTCCGCAGCTCCAGCAGATACAGCGACACGGCGGCGCGCGTCACATCCACGGGCGTCTGTACGTCCCGGCGGGCGGCAAACGCGGCGAAATCGCGCAGGTCGCGGTAGTATGCCTCGACCGAATTGCCGGCCAGCCCGGCTTCCGCCAACGCGTAGGCCAGGAACGCGTCCACGTGATCGAAGAACGCGGCCGGTCCGGCCGGTGGGCGGGTCATGGCCGGCCGGCCTCACGCAGCGACGCCAGGAGGATCCCCGCGACCGACTTGGCATCGCAGATGTCTCCGGCGAGCACCAGACGCCGGGCGTCCGCCAGCGGCACGGCGACGACTTCCAGGTCCTCCTCCTCCGCCTCCAGTGTGTGCGGAGAGAGATCGCCGGCCACAAACAGGTGGACGACTTCGGTGAGAAAACCCGGCGATGGATAGATCGCGCCCAGCGGCTGCCACCGCCGGGCACGCATGCCCACTTCCTCCGCCAGCTCGCGGGCGGCGCAGCCTTCAACCGACTCCCCGGGTTCCATCGTCCCCGCCGGAATCTCCAGCAGCCGCCGCCCGGCCGGGGCGCGGTACTGGCGCACGAGCAGGACGTCGCCGCCGGGCGTCAGGGGCACGACGGCGACCGCCCCGCGATGCTCCACGATCTCGCGCACCGTGGTCCGGCCGCTGGGCAGCTCGACGTCGTCGAGGCGAACGGACACGACGTGACCCTCGTAGATCCGCGTCGAGCGGATGACCCGCTCGTCCCGCGGCATCGACCCTACGGTGCCACGGAGGTCGACACCAGCGGCTTGTAGGGCACCGGCGTACCTTCTCGACTCACCATCTCCCGGAAGGCGCGGTGCAGCCGCTCAAAGACCGGTCCGGGGTGTCCTGCGGCGATCGGCCGGCCGTCGACCTCGACAACCGGGCCGATCTCCGCCCCGGTCCCCGAGAGGAACGCCTCATCGGCCGTGTACACGTCGTGGAGGGTGAAGGCCTTCTCGTACACGGGGACGTTCAGCGCGGCGGCGAGCTCCAGCACGACCCCGCGGGTCACACCCTTGAGGATGCCCAGCGCGACGGGGGCGGTCCAGATCACGCCGTCGTGCACGATGTAGAAGTTGTCCGCGCTGCACTCACTGACATACCCGTCAACGGTCAACATGATCGCCTCATCCACGCCGGCCTGATTGGCCTCGATCCGGGCGAGGATGTTGTTGAGGTAGTTCAGGGTCTTCGCCTGCGGCGACAGGGCGTCGGGACGGTGCTTGCGCGTGGTCGCCGTGACCACCCGCAGGCCACGCTCATACGCCTCCTTCGGATACAGCTGGATCGTGTCGACGATAATCACCACCGTCGCCGTCCGGCACTTGCGCGGATCGAGCCCCAGGTCGCCGGTCCCACGCGAGACCACCGGCCGGACGTAGGCGTCATGCAGCCCGCACCGCGCCGCCGTCTCGAGGATCGCGTCACGCATCTGCGCCTCGGACAGCGGCACCTCCAGGAGCAGGTAGCGGGCCGAGTCGTACAACCGGTCCAGGTGTTCGTCCAACCGGAACACCCTGCCGTTGTAGACCCGGATGCCTTCGAAGATCCCGTCGCCGTAGAGGTAGCCGTGGTCGAACACCGACACTTTGGCCTCTTCTTTGGGCACGAACTCGCCGTTGACGTAAGTCACCAGGCCCATGGCTGCGACTCCCTCCTTTTACGCCGATTCGCTGATGCCCGCTTCCACGCGGGCCCGCCGCAGGGCGGCGCCCACGAACTCACGGTAGAGCGGATGCGGCCGGTTCGGACGCGAGCGGTACTCGGCGTGGAACTGCGTGCCGACGAACCAGGGATGATCCGGCACTTCGACGATCTCCACCAGGTTCTTCGCCGGATAGATCCCGGTCACCCGCAGGCCGTGCCGGGTCAAGACGTCCAGGTAGTCGTTGTTGACCTCGTAGCGGTGGCGGTGCCGTTCGCCCACCTCCTCGATCCCGTAGGCCGCCTGCGCCAGCGACCCGGGCGTGAGGCGGCAGGGGTAGGCCCCCAGCCGCATCGTCCCGCCTTTTTCCGTCACCCCGAGCTGCTCGGGCAGCAGGTCGATCACCGGATGCGGCGTGTCCGGATCCACCTCCGTGGTGTTCGCACCGATCAGCCCGCACACGTGCCGCGCATACTCGACCACGGCCCACTGCATACCGTAGCAGATGCCCAGAAACGGCACGCGGTGCTCCCGGGCGTAGCGGATCGCCTTCACCTTGCCCTCCACGCCGCGGGCGCCGAATCCGGGACAGACCAGCACGCCGTCGAAACCACCCAACCGGGCGGCCACCTCGGCATCGGTCAGCGGTTCGAGTTCTTCGGCGTCGATCTTGCCGACCTGCACTTCCGTGCGGTAGGGAATGCCCCCGTGGTGCAGCGCCTCGACGATGCTGACGTAGGAGTCGGCGACGCCCATGTACTTGCCCACCAGGGCGATGCGGACCGAACTGGTCGGCTGCAGCAGCCGGTCGACGATCTCGGTCCACTCGGCCAGGTCCGGCGGCACGGCCGGCAGGCTCAGCCGCTCGACGATCAACTGGCCGAGCCCTTCGCGTTCCAGGATCAAGGGGACCTCGTAGATCGTCGCGGCGTCCAGCGCCTGGATGACCGCGGCGGGCGTCACGTCGCAGAACAGGGCGATCTTCTCCTTCACCGCGCGGGTCAGCGGCTGCTGCGTGCGGCACACGATCACGTCGGGCTGCAGCCCGATGCTGCGCAGTTCCTTCACCGAGTGCTGGGTCGGCTTGGTCTTCAGCTCCCCTGCCCCGGGCAGGTACGGCACGAGGGACACGTGGACGTACATGACGTTGGCGGCGCCCACGTTGTGCCGGAACTGACGGATCGCTTCCAGGAACGGCAACCCTTCGATGTCGCCGACCGTGCCGCCGACTTCGACGATCACCACGTCGGCATCGACGGACACGCCGACGCGCCGGATCTCCTCTTTGATCTCGTTGGTGATGTGGGGGATCACCTGCACGGTCCCGCCCAGATACTCGCCGCGCCGCTCCCGCGCGATTACCGTCCCGTAGATCTTCCCGGTGGTCGTGTTGTTATCACGAGTCAAATTTGCGTCGATGAACCGCTCGTAGGTGCCGAGGTCCATGTCGGTTTCGGCGCCGTCATCGGTGACGAAGACCTCGCCGTGCTGGTGGGGGTTCATCGTGCCAGCGTCGACGTTCACGTACGGATCGAACTTCAGCGTGGTCACGCGGAGGCCGCGGCTGAGGAGCAGCCGGCCGATCGAGGCGGACGTGATCCCTTTGCCGAGCGCCGAGGCGACACCGCCGGTGACGAAGATGTATTTGGTCATCGCTGCCCCCAGGAGAGTTTTCTCCGCAGCATGCTGTAGAAACTGTCGCGCCGCAGGCGGATGAACACCGTGGTCTGCGCGGCCTTCCGGATGGTCACGTACGAGGGATGGGCGAAGGTGGTCCCGATGCGCCCGTCGACGGTGAGGACGACGTCGCCGGTGCGCTCGGCGACTTCGACCGTGACGTCGTCGGAGGGGTTGATGATCACCGAGCGCGCGTTGAACGTGTGCGGACAGATCGGCGTGATCAGCAGGGCCTCCACCCCCGGGTGCACGATCGGGCCGCCCGCCGACAGCGAGTAGGCGGTCGAGCCGGTCGGGGTCGCCACGATCACGCCGTCGGCCGCATAGGTGGCCAGGTGTTCGCCGTTGACTGCGACCCGCACGCGCATCACGCGCGCCGGTTCCGTCCGCGTCACGACCATGTCGTTCAGCGCCAGCAGCGGCGCCGACGCCGGCGGTTCGACGCGGGCCTGCAGCATCATCCGTTCATCCAGTTCGTACCGGCCGTCCAGCACGTCGGGCAGCGCGGTCGCGAGTTCGGAGGCGCCGACCTCGGCCAGGAACCCAAAGCCTCCCATGTTGACGCCCAAGACCGGCAGCCCGCGCGGCGCCGCGAGCCGCGCCCCCCGGAGAATCGTCCCGTCGCCGCCGAACACGATGAGCAATTCGGCATCGGACAACTCGTTCTCATCAGCGGCATCCTGCGGCCGCCCCAGCAGCGCGGCGGCCTCGCCCGCGACCAGCAGGGTGGCCCCGTCCGCGATGGCATCGACGGCCCGTTTGACCGGGGCCACTGTCTCCGGCCGTTCCCGCAGGCGGGTCGTGTTCACGAGCACGCCGATGCGCTTCACCGGCCACCTGTGGCAATCGGGCTGGCCGCGCGCCCGCGGATGCGGGCGTGGGCGTCGGCAACAATCTGCTCGACGTCGACCGTCGCCGCCGGCTGGGACGCGGTATCCAGCCACAGAAAGAATTCCAAATTGCCGGCCGGGCCGCTGATCGGTGAGGCGGCCACGCCGCGCACGGTCACCCCCAGGTCCGCCGCCTTCGCCAGCGCAACGGTGAGGACGGCGACGTGCGCAGCAGGATCGGCGACGACCCCGCCCTTGGCGACTTTCGGCCCGACCTCAAACTGCGGCTTCAGCAGCGCGACGACCGGACCGCCCGCCCGCACCAGCGGGATGACGGCGGGCAGCACCTTAAACAGCGAGATGAACGCGACGTCCACCGTCGCCAGATCCGCCGGCCCGCCGATGACGTCGGGCGCCAGCGCGCGGATGTCGCGCTGTTCAATGCTGACCACGCGAGGATCGACGCGCAGAGTCCACGCCAGCTGCCCGGTCCCCACGTCGACCGCATACACCCGCGCGGCGCCCCGCTGCAGCAGGCAGTCGGTGAACCCGCCGGCCGATGCGCCGACATCGAGCGCCACGCGCCCCCGGACGTCGATCCCAAAGACCGTGAGCGCGTGGTCCAGTTTCACTCCGCCCCGGCTGACGAATGCCGGGCGCCGAGGCCGGACGTCGATCGAGCCGCCGCTGTCGACCGCCGTCCCGGGTTTCTCCACCGCCCGTCCGTCCACAAAGACCTCACCGGCCAGCACCATCGCCTGAGCCCGGGCCCGAGTGGGTGCCAGCCCCCGATCGACGAGCAGGAGATCCAGCCGGCGCCGGCTCACCGGTCACGCTCCAGCAGGGAACGCGCCAGATCCTTCAGGATTCTGGCCCGGGGACCGAGGGCGTCGACGATGTCGATCGCGTCCGCCGTGAGCTGCGCGGCGATCGCGCGGGAGCGGTCGATGCCGTACGCCGCGGGGTAAGTGATCTTGCCGGCGGCGGCATCGCGGCCGACCTGCTTGCCCAGGGTCAGCGCGTCTCCCTCCACGTCCAGGATATCGTCGACGATCTGATACGCGAGTCCGACCCGCTCGCCGTAGCCGCCCAGCGCGGCCAGGAGGATCTCATCCGCCCCCGCCAGCAGCGCTCCCGCGCGGAGCGCGGCCCGGATGAGCGCCGCGGTCTTGCGGAGGTGGATCTCGCGGACGAGCTCGGTCGGCGGATCCAGGATCGCGTCGCTGAGCAGCGCCGGGCGGCGCTCCGCCAGCACGTCGAGGACCTGCCCGCCGACCATGCCGGCGGTGCCGATCGCCTGCGCGATCTCCTGGCAGACCGCCAGCGTGCGCGCCGGGGAGACCCCGTCGGACGACCGCAGCAGCAGCGAGAAGGCCAGCGCGTGGAGGGCATCGCCGGCAAGCACGGCAATCGCATCACCAAAGACCACATGGCACGTCGGGCGGCCCCGCCGCGTCGGGGAGTCGTCCATCGCCGGCAGGTCGTCGTGAATGAGCGAGTACGTGTGAATGAGTTCGACCGCGCACGCCGCCGGGAGCGCCGGATCCGGCGCGCCGCCGCAGACCTCGGTGCCCGCCAGCAACAGGATCGGGCGGAGGTGTTTGCCGCCGGCGGAGACGGCGTAGCGCATCGCGCGGTGAATGATCGATGGGCTCACGGACTCGGGGGGGAGATAACGGTCGAGGGCGTCATCGACACGACGCCCCCGGGAGGCGAAGTACTCCGCCAGCTCCACGTCAGTTACCGGCACCACGCGTCGTCTTGCATCCTCCTATCGGATCGCAAATCCACGCAGTCCCGCGGGAGGTTCCCACTCCACGCGCACATCCGTCACGGTCGATCCCGGCGCACCGGACCGGATGCGCGCGACGAAGGCATCGACCTGCGCCGCGGGTCCTTCGGCCACGATCTCCACCCGTCCGTCGGGCAGGTTGCGCGCCGTCCCGCTCACACTGAGCGCCCGCGCCGCGCGCTGAGCAAAGTAGCGGAACCCCACCCCCTGCACCACACCCGAGACCCAGAGGTGCGCGCGCGCCGGGTCACGATCGTTCATGCGCGCGCGGGCGAGGAGGTCGCCCGCGGACCAGCGCGCCCAGCACCCCGTTGACGAACCGACCCGAGGCGTCGGTCCCGTAGGCTTTCGCCAGGGCGACCGCCTCGTTGATGACCACCTCCGGCGGCGTGTCCAGGTGCTGCAGTTCAAACGCCGCCAGCCGGAGGATCGCATGGTCCGTGCCCGCCAGTCGCTCCGGCGACCAGCCGTCCGTCAGCGCGGCCAGCCGCCCATCGAGAGCGGCCCGCGCCGCCCAGGTCCCCTCGCACAGCCCCCGGATGAACTCCCAGTCCTCGTCCGGCGATTGGTCGTGTACCCGGTCCAGCGCCTCGGCCAGCGGCTGCCGGCCGACCTCCGCCTCAAACAGAATCTGGAGCGCAAGCTCCCGCGCCCGGCGGCGGGATGCCACTAACGCCGCCCGTCCATCAAAAACAAGTGACCACCCGGCTGTTCAGCGGTGGGGGCAAACGTGCCTGACCGGAAGGAATCCACGGTCAGCATCGCGCCGTCCAGACGCTGCGGGTGGCCCTGCACAACGGGATTATACCACTCCCGTACTTACTTCACACGTTCAAGATACTCACCGCTGCGCGTGTCGATGCGAATCCGGTCCCCCCGCTGCACAAAGAACGGGACCTGGACCGACAGCCCGGTCTGCACGCGCGCAGGTTTGGTGCCGCCGGAGACCGTGTCGCCTTTGGCGCTGGGCGCGGTGTCGACGACCGCGAGTTCCACGGCGTTGGGCAGTTCCAGCGCGATGGGTCTGCCCTCGTAGAACACGACGGTCACGTCGGTATTCTCCTTGAGGTAGTTCACGGCATCGCCCAGGAGGGCCGCCGGCAACGCCAGTTGTTCGTACGTCGCCTGATCCATCACGTTGTACTGCTCGCCGTCGGTGTAGAGGTACTGCATCGCCACGCGCTCGAGGAAGGCCAGGGGCACACGCTCGCCGGCGTTGAAGGTCCGTTCGGTCGTCGCCCCGGTCTTGAGGTTGCGGACTTTCGCCCGGACGTACGCGCTGCCCCGGCCGCGCTTGACGTGCTGCGACTGCACCACGGCGTACAGGTCGCCGTCGAGCTCGACGACCACGCCGGGGCGGAAATCGTTGGTCGAAATCACGAGGACACGTCCTCCTGAGATGACTGGGCCGACAGCAAGTGTATCAGCCTTCTACAGCCTCCGGCAAGGCGCCATAGGGCACGGCGCTAGAGGATAAGGAGTTCCTTGGGGGCTTGTGTGAGCGGCACGCAGCCAGTGTCGGTGATGACCACGAGGTCCTCGATGCGCACCCCACCCCATTGGGCGAGGTAGATCCCCGGCTCGACCGTCACCACCATCCCCGGCGCCAGGCGGGCCTCTTCCCGCGGTGAGAGGGTCGGCCCTTCGTGGACGGCGAGGCCCACACCGTGGCCAAGACTGTGCCCAAACGCGTCACCGTACCCGGCCGCGGCGATCACATCGCGGGCCAGGGCGTCGGCCTCTCTCCCCGTTATCCCAGGACGGATCCCTGCCAGCGCTGCGCGCTGGGCCGCCAGGACTACCTCATAGATTTGGCGATGCCGGTCGGAGGCCTCGCCGAGGACCACGGTACGCGTACAGTCGGACATGTAGTGGCGGTACGCGGAGCCGAAATCAAGCGTCACGAAGTCCCCACGCTCCAGTACGCGGTCGGCGGCGCGGCCGTGCGGGAGCGAGCTGCGGGGCCCGCTGGCGACGATCGTCTCAAACGCTTCCTTGTCGGCGCCGGCCCGGCGCATGAAGAACTCCATCTCCAGCGCCACATCGCGCTCCACGGCCCCCGGTCGCAGCGAGGACAGGATATAGGTGAACGCCGCGTCGGCGAGCTCGACGGCCCGGCGGACGCGGGCCAACTCCTCGGCATCCTTCACCCATCGCAGCCGGTCAACGGTCTCGACCGCGACCAACTCCGCAGGCGCCACGGTCCGGCCGATGTCGGCGTGCAGCTTGACGGACACAGTGTCGGCCTCGAATCCAAGCCGGCGGATGGGACGCTCCCGCACGACCCGCCCCAGCGTGTCGACCAGCTGCCGCTCCGCGCGGACCACCGAAAAGTCTGCGGCCTCGCCGGTGGCCTGCTCAACGTAGCGGAAGTCCACCAGCAGGATGGCCTCAGCGGGGGTCACAAGGGCAATTCCAGTGGAACCGCTGAACCCGCTGAAATAGAACCGGTTCTCAGATTTTTGAATCAGGATGCCGTCCAGATGATGCTCGTCTATGAGCGTCCGCAGGCGGGAGAGACGGTCCGTCACAGAACCCTCCAACGTGGCTCGGGATGGTGATTGTTCACGATGGGCACCTGCATCGAGTTCGGCGGTCTGCAGCGGGTTCTCCTCTCCCGTCGGGGTCTGACCCCTTGACCGAAATGGCGGGGCGGGGACTAGACGTGTCCTGTCTTTGACCCTACGGCCTGTGGTGCGCCGTCAAGGAGGGCCAAGATCTCTTTGAATCGAGCTCGTTCGTTCTCGTGGCGTTCCCCGCGGTGATTATCCTCCTTCAAAGCACTCACGACCCCGGCATATTCCATGCCCATCTCTGAGGCGATTCGATGAGGGGTCCACCCCAGGACTCTTTGGAGGAGCATGCAGGTAAGACGCCGCGCCGGGCTCCCTCTGGTCCTATGATCGACCGCCGTCGGCACGAGGTTCAGGAGATCGGCAGCGGCCATCACTAGGTCACGCGTGCTTCGCTGCCCGCTGTTGATTGATTGCAGCAGCCCTGCGAGGTCCGTCCTCTCTAGCACAAAGGACTCGTAGGCGGTCGCCGCGGCGGAGCGTTCGGTGGCGAAACACTGAAGCACAGGAAGTGGATCAACAAGTCCGTCCGGCTCCACACCAACATACGCTCGATAGCTGCTCCATGCGTACTCCTCCGGCCTTTCAACCATGTGGGCTCTCACGGGGTTCCGGTGAACATAGCGGGTCGAGGCCAGGAGATGAGCATCAGTACTCACTGCGTCGCTGTAGAATCGACTGCCAAAGAGGTGTCCTCTCCGACCATACTGCCGGTTGAACCACGCGCCATAGATGCCGTGCACGCGCTGAATCAGCGACGAGAGGTTCGTGTCCGCTGTCGAGACCACGAGGTGGACGTGATTGGACATCAGCACGTAGGCTAGGACGCGCACGCCTCCCCTGGCCGCGTGCTTCTTGAGTAGGAACATGTAGAACCGCCGATCCGAATCCGCACGAAAGACGTCTTCCTCATTGACGCCATGCGCTGTGATGTGGTAGGTCCCGTGAATCAGTGCGGGCCGGAGTGGACGGGGCATCGGCGAGTCCTCGGTTCCAGGCAGAAACTTAGGTCAAGGGGTCAGACCCCGGACCTGAAGCGGGACCCCCCACTCTGGACGGCCGCAGCAGAGGAGATGTGTGCGGACTACGGGCAGCCGGTCTGCGCCAGCCGGATTCGCCCGGTGGCGGGCAGCACGCGCACGCACAGCTGAACCCCGTTGCTGGTAAAGGTTACCGTTCCGCCGCCCGACGGCGCTCCCAGGAGGCTGGTGCCGGTGAACCAAACCGATGAGGGGTCTGCGCCGCCGAACACTGCATAGGTGATGCGCACGCTCGATGGCAAGTTGTGGACCTTCACCGGCGTCCGCGCCAGGTCATCCTGAACGGCCACGACATAGCGGTCCTTGGAGGCGGGAAACTCGATGCCGTGGGCGCGATCGGGGAGCCGCTCGCCGATCGCCCGGTTCTGCGCCGCCCGCAGATCGGCGATCAGCTGCGTCGCCGCAGAGCGCAGTGCGTATCGCGCACGGAGCGCCTGTCCTTGCCAGCCGATGGCGGCGACGATGGCGATGATGCCCAAGACCACCGCGACTTCGAGGAGACTCATCCCCGTGCTCCTCAGCGTCTTCACCGCTCCCACCATCCGCGGGGGACGACGATTGCCCGCCCGGCCGGAAGGCTGGGCACCCAGCCGCCGGCGTCCACGCGGGAATCGCCGCCCATCACCAGCACGTCACCGGAGATGACATTTCCGCGGAGTACGACGGCCCCCGGCCCCAGGCTCAAGCGTCCTCCGGCGAAGACCGTTCCCCAGTATTGGAACCCCGCGGGTACGCTGAGGCGTCTGGTGACCACCAGCGTGCCGTGGCCGCCCAGCGGGCTGTCAATCGCCCAATCACCGTCCAACACGATCGCGACGGGATCGTCGGCCGCGGGAGAGCAGGCCATCTCCGGGGACTTACAACCCATCGTGCTGGTACGGCCGGCCGGCCGGTCGCAGGCGACCGGCAGGGTCCCCAGACTGCCGGCAGCGGACTTCCGGCAGTTGAAGTTCCCAGCCATCGTGGGGGTCTCCGGGAGCGGAGGAATGGCACCAAACTGCGGATACGCGGCCAGGTTGGGCTCGACGCCGCCGGACAGGCACGATGAATCGGTACAGCCGCCGCCGCTGCGTTTCACGTAGGCCATCCGTCTCGCATCGAAGCGCCAGTATGCGGCCAGCCAGTGCTCATAGACGATGGCCTTCATGTAGCGCTGGATGAAACTCCCGTCTTCCTGTGGGAACACGACCGGGATGTACCGGTACGGGAGACCACACGGGAGAAAGCGAGGAATCACGGCCTGCGCTGGAATCGGACCTGCGGCATCGGGATCGTCGAAGTCGAATCCGTACGCCCGCACATCGGCCACGACCTCCTCGGTGGCCAGCGTTCCGGTGATGGTGTGGTCCGGCAGCGGACCCCCGCCCGCCGCCGGACATCTGCCGGTCTGGGCAGCGAGATCCTGCCCGATCTCGGAACCCGCGGCGACCGCCAGCCGCGTCGCCGGATACCAGCGCGACGTCTCGGCGGACGGATGCGCCGGGCACGGTGCACGGTAGCACGGGGGCACCTCGGTACTCCCATCGCACGAACCGGCCGGATTTGCGCACACGCTGATCCGCCATCCCGCGTACGTGTCCGTCGGGGGCTGGCCGGCGCATCGGGTGGCCGCGCGGTTGGGATCAGCCGCGTACTGGACGGCCCCCAGCGCGTACACGTCCCCGCAGCTGATCACCGCGCGATCACGCTGGATCACACCGCGTGCCAGGACGGTGTTGGGGAGGATGGCGATCCCCTGCTGACGGACCAGCGCGCTGAGGCGCCGGGCGGCACGGCCCGCTGATGCCTCGGCGCGGATCTCCAGGTATGCCGCGTTGACCCCGAGGGACCGGCGAATCACCGAAACCGACGCGCTGCCGGACGTGGCGTCGGTGGTCGACATGGCGAAGCCCTGCACAAACGGGCGTCCTTCCTCGACGCGCCGCGTGGCTTCAACGAGGCCGGCTTCGGCCGCATCGAAAGCCCGCACGCTGTCCCGCTGGAGACCGGAGATGGCCAGTTCGTTGGTCGACAGGGTCAGCATGGTCGTGATGAGGATGAGCGTCACGGTCATGAACAACAGGACTATCAGCAGCGCGGCCCCGGCGTCGCCCCGCACCATGCGGCGCAGGGCGTCGGCCCGCGGGCGGCGGTGACCGATGCGGTGCCGCTTAGCGTTCATTCCGCAGCTTCACGGCGGTGGTCAGCATCACGCCCTGCGGGGGAACCGTCCCGCCGGCGGAGGGTGTAACCTGCGCGACCAGGGTCAGCGCCACCACGCCGCCGGACAACGAGACATCAAATCGTTCGATGTAGGCCGCCACGGCCTGCCCGCCCCGCAGCGTCGACGGATCAGGCAGTGGAGCGTCCGGTGCGCCCAGCCCGACCACCGTCCGTCGCAGTTCACGACCGCCGGGCACGCCGGCTACGTAGTAGCCGATGGCGCGCTGCCAGATCGGCGCGTACGTGCCGCACGGCTCGCCGGTCCCCGTATCGCAGGGCACGGCATAGGGCGGATTCGCGTACGGCGGCAGCGGCGCCCCCGGCCAGTAGAAGCAGCCGGTGCGATACAGTGGGTCGGCGCGCGTGGCCGTGTAGAGGCAGAATACGGACGCGTCGGTAGCCAGCCGGGCCGACTTGAACACCACGGCCATGGTCCCGGGGAGACCGCCGACGGCAATCTGCGCAGGACTCGTCTCGCGGACCTCGCGGGTGAGCAGTTCCAGCGCCAGCCGGGCGTTCTGCTGGACGTCGGCGGCGGCTTCGACGCGGCGCCCGGCGCGGGATGCGACGGAGAAGGCGGCGTCGATGACCAGCAGCAGCACCGCGAAGATGGCCACGGCGACCACCACTTCAATGAAGCTGAACCCGTGGTGCGGCGATCGGGTCATGGGATGAACCGGGTCAGGGTCAGCGTGCGTAGAAATCCCCGGAACTCCCAGGTCAGCGTCGACCTCACTCGCGTGAGGAATTCACTCGCCGGTGCCGCCCCACACCCAGGCGATCCTACCAAACAGTAGCGGCCTTCCGCTGAGGCATCCCAGTGCCAGTGCTCCACCGTCACCAGCAGACGCAGCCGGCTGATCTGGCCGGGACCGGTGGGAGGCGGTGGAACATCGGCCAACTCGTCGGGAAACGGAAGTGACGGCGGACAGTCGTCCCCCCGGCAGTACGTGCCCGGTGGAAGTTGCGCGGCCGTCCTCGCGGAGAGGACCTCTTGGACCGCGTGCAGGTACAGCGCCGCCGCCGTGTGGTCCCTGGCCAGGCGGACAGCTCCGACCGCGGTCGGGGCCGCGGCGAGCGGGCCACCCACCTCCACGGAGCCGAGGATGCCGAGGGAACCGACGGCGATGAGCGCGAACAGCCCCAGCGAGACCATGACCTCGGCCAGTGTGAACCCGCCGTCACGGCCGGATCGCGGCCCATACGATGGTGACGCACGCCACGTGTGATCCATGGGAGCCTCTGCCGCTCCCGATCACACCACGGCGCAGCGTCTGATGCTATCCCCGAAGTGGGCTAAACTACGTGGCGATTTCCTGCCCGCGCTCGGACGCCGTGCGCACCTGATTCTTCCCGCTGTGTTTGGCCAGGTACAGGGCTTCGTCGGCGCTGCGGATGAGATCCATCGGCTCACTGCCGTGTTCGGGACTGGCGGCGACGCCGAAACTCGCGGTAACGGTCATCATCGTGCCGTCGACCTGCAGCGACTTCGCCGCCAGCTGCTGGCGCAGCCGCTCGGCGACGTTCGCCGCATCCTGCACCGAGGCCTCCGGCAGAATAATGGCAAACTCCTCGCCGCCGTATCGTGCCGGCAGATCCACTTCGCGCATCTGCTCTTTGATGATCTGCGCAAACATCCGGAGGAACCGGTCGCCCTCAGTGTGTCCATAGCGATCGTTGATCTGCTTGAAATTGTCGAGGTCGGCCATGATGAGGGCGAGTCCGCGGCTGTACCGGCGTGCGCGGGCCAGCTCTTCGCGGATGCGCTCTTGGAAGTAGGCGTGGTTGTACAGCCCCGTCAGGCCGTCTCGGATCGCCTGCTCACGGGTGCGCTCGTACCGGCCGGCATTGCTGAGCGCGACGGTGAGCTGCGCGGCCAGA
>DATDQT010000082.1:0-3028 GCA_035292085.1 bacterium | reverse complement strand
GCCGAGCAGGACGATGATGTTGGCGTCCACGCCCGTCATCTCGTGCGGCAGCACGAGATGGTTAATGCTGCCGTCGGGTCGGCGCCACGTGATGTTGAACAGGTTCAGAGGATCGAGCTCGCGGACGCGGGCATCACTCAGGCGCACGCGAACCGCATCCGGGAGCCGCCGCGGGTCCTGCATCTCAGCATATGTGGGTCCTGGAACGCTCACCGCAGTGCCTCCCGCACGGCTTCGGGCGTGGCCTCGATTTCAACCGCCCGGCCCGGTCCCACGCGGCGGCCGGCAGCCGGATCCTTCAACCCGTGCCCGGTCAGCAGCACGAGGACGCGGTCTTGCGCCCCGATCACGCCGCGGTCTTTGAGATGAGGCAGCGCGGCGACGCCGGCGAGCGCCGCGGGCTCACCCCACACCCCGGTGAGCCGGGCGAGCAGCCGCATCGCGTCCATGATCTCCTCATCGGTGACCGTGACGATCGTCCCGTCCGACGCCCGCACCGCCGCGAGCGCCTTCCGCCAGTTGCGCGGTGTCCCCACGGCAATGCCATCGGCCAGGGTGCGCACCGGCACCGGCGTCACGTCGCGGCCCTCGGCCAGCGCCGCGGCCATGGGCGCCGCACCGGCTGCCTGCACGCCGATCACGCGGGGGACCCGAGAGCTCAGGCCAAGCAGGTGCATCTCGCGCAGCCCCTTCCACGTGCCGGCCAGCGTACAGCCGTCACCCAACGGGACCACGACGGCGGCGGGGGGCGCCTCGGCGGTCTGCTCGGCGATCTCGAGCCCCGCGGTCTTCTTCCCCTCCACCAGCAACGGGTTGATGGCGCTGTTCCGGTTGTACCATCCGAACCGCGCCGCGGCGTCCATGGACAGCCGGAAGGCGTCCTCGTAGGTCCCGCGGACGAGGAAGACCACCGCGCCGTACATCAGCATCTGCGTGAGCTTGGCGTCGGACACCTGCGCGGGGACGAAAATGTACGCCTGAAGGCCCAACTGGGCGGCCATGCCGGCCAGCGACGATGCGGCGTTGCCGGTCGACGCGCAGGTGATCGCCCGGTAGCCGGAGGTGGCGGCGTGCACGGCGCCGACCGACGACGCACGGTCTTTGAGGGACGCGGTGGGATTGCGGCCGTCGTCCTTCAGCAGCACCGTGCGTAGGCCAACGTGCGCCGCCAGCGGCGGGGCGTCAAACAGGGGCGTCCAGCCCACCGGCGCGACAGGGAATCTCACGCCGTCGGGCAGGGGGAGCAGCGGGAGATACCGCCAGTGCGTCCGTGGCGCGTCCTGCAGAACTCCGCGCGTCAACCGCGCGCGGACGGCATCGTAATCGTACTCGACGTCGAGAATACCCTCTGTGCCGCAGACCGGACACGTCAGGCGGGGTTCTGTCGCATCATACCTCCGGCCACAGCGCATACACTCGTAGCCGGTAACGTGACCGAGGGAGCCGTGCACGACTCGTCCCTTCGTGTCGCATCGAGGGTTCTCCTCGATGAGCGCGGAAGTACACGCGCACGGAGACTACGCATGGCACTGGATTCCGACACCACCAAACGCGTGATTGACTTCTTGGGCGAGCGCGACACCGAGATGATCCGCTTCCTGCGCGAGATTGTCG
Source organism: bacterium (assembly GCA_035292085.1). Classification (GTDB taxonomy): domain Bacteria; phylum Sysuimicrobiota; class Sysuimicrobiia; order Sysuimicrobiales; family Kaftiobacteriaceae; genus DASXUC01. The sequence goes on along the minus strand of DATDQT010000082.1, from coordinate 1,414 downwards.
CCATCCCCAGTTATGACAGCCAGTTGAGAGACGTCGGCGGGGCCGTCGCCGCCCGGATGAGCGGGCTGGGCTTCGACGAGGTCCGCTTCGACACGATGGGCAACGTGCTGGGCCGCATCGGGTCGGGCCCGCGGTCGCTCCTGTACGACAGCCACCTCGACACGGTCGGCATCAGCGACCGCGCCGCCTGGCAGTGGGATCCGTTCACCGGCATCGTGGAAGACGGTGTGCTCTACGCCCTTGGCGCAGGCGATGAGAAGGGCAGCACGCCGCCAATGATCTATGCGCTGCATGCGCTCAAGCGCCTCGACCTCCTCGGGGGGTGGACCTGCTACTACTTCGGGAACATGGAGGAGTGGTGCGACGGCATCGCCGGGCATGCCCTCGTCGAACACGACGGAGTCCGGCCGGATTTCGTCGTGATCGGCGAGCCGACGAACCTCCGGGTCTATCGCGGCCACCGCGGACGGGTCGAGGTGAGCGTGACCTTTCATGGAACGACCGCCCACGCCAGTGCCCCCGAGCGGGGAGAGAACGCCGTCTACAAAGCGGCGGCGTTTGCGGCGCAGGTCGCCGGGCTCAACGGCACGTTCAGGGGCGATCCGTTCCTGGGAGCGGGGACCATCGCGGTCACGCAGATCCAGAGCCACGCCCCGTCGTTGAACGCCGTTCCCGACCTCTGCTCGCTCTACATCGACCGGCGCGTCACAGAGGGGGAGACGAAAGAACAGGTACTGGCCGAACTGCGCGGCCTGCCCGCGGCGGCGGGGGCGGAGATCCAGATTCCTACGTATGCGGAGCCGTCCTACACCGGCTTTGTCTTCCCGGTTGAGAAAGTCTATCCCGCCTGGGCGCTGTCCGAAGACAACGTGCTCGTCCGCGCCGGACAGGAAACCGCAGAACTTGCCCTCGGCAAGCCCGCCGACCTCGGGCGGTGGGCCTTCTCGACCAACGGGACCTACTGGATGGGCAAAGCCGGTATCCCGTCCATCGGCTTCGGCCCGGGCGACGAGCGCTACGCGCATACGACCCTGGACCAGGTTCCCCTCGCCGAGGTCACCGCGTCCGCGCGTTTCTACGCGCTGCTCCCCCTGGTGCTGGCGCGTCTCCTCGACTAGTGCCGTACCAACTTGATTGCCATATGTGCTTTCCTTATGGAACCCTGAGAATCGCTCGGAAGATAGGCCCACATATCAAGTTGGTACGGCACTAGCGCCACGCCGACCGCATACCCCTGTACAGAGGGTTCGCCGTCCCCCGCATGAAACTACGTTCCAATGGCCCCCGCTCGCATGGCGCTGTATCTCCAGGACAAACATCCGATCCAAGACGGCATCCGGTACGCGCAGTATGCGGAGTCGCGCGGCTTCGAGGCGGTCTGGCAGGCGGAGTCCCGGCTGGTCCGCGAGGCCAC
>DATDQT010000081.1:0-2792 GCA_035292085.1 bacterium | reverse complement strand
CTGCGAGAACTGGAGGCGCGCATCCAGGCCGTAATGCGGCGGTACCAGGCGCAGGCCGCCTCGGCGGGCGTTATCCGCACGGGCGAGGTCGTGGTGGACGACGAGCGCAAAGAGGTCACCGTCCGCGGGAAGCCGGTCGCGCTCTCGCCGCGCGAGTTCGAGATTCTGCGGCTGCTGACGTCGCGGCCGGGGAAGGTCTTCTCCAGCGCGGAGATCCTGGGGGCGGCCTGGCCCGACCGCGAGGGTGCGACGGTGGAGGATGTGAAGAAGTACATCCACATGCTGCGCCGCAAGATCGAGCGAGACCCGGCGAAGCCCCGGATCATCGTGACGGTGCGGGGATTCGGCTACCGGCTCTCGGCTGAGGCTCCGTAGCGCCCGCTTCCTGCGCGTCTCTCTCGCCAGACCTGCGCCCACCGAAAAATTCTCTGAAAACGCCGAGGCCCAATACGGTTGTCTAGACTCGTGCAGAATTGTCCTTGACAACGTAAAGGACGAGAAGATAATGGACTTTAGGGATCTGCTGGAGGAGTTGCGCGCGCAGGGATGGCGGATCGAGCGGACCTCCAAGGGTCATTGGCAGTTCTTTCCGCCAGACCGGACGAAGACGCCTGTTGTGTTCTCCGGCACGCCCTCTGACTGGAGAAGTCTCCACAACTGCATGAGCAAATTGGAAAGATCTGGCTTTAGAAACCCCCGGAAACGACAGAAGAAGAGGGAGGGGCGGTCATGAGAGAGTGGAGCGTCGACCTGAAAACGCTTCACACCTTGGGCCCGGATCTGACTCGGGTGGAAGCCTACGTCGACGATCTGGTAGGAATCCTGAAGCCCTTTGCCGTTGCGGCCGGTTACGACAGTCTCGCGGTCACCGCGCGGTTCAATGTCAGGGCCCGGACTGTGGATGCCGCTCTGACAAAGGCTCTCCGCATTTTCGCGGCCTCCTTCAAACGGATCCACTTCCCGGACCCCCCCGACGTCGTGAGTGCCGAGGTCGAGACTGTCGAGGAGCTGGACCGGCAGCTGCAGGAGTCGAACTTCCCGGACCTCGTCGGTATCGCCGAGGTGGCGGAGATCCTGGGGGTGACCAAGCAGCGCGCCTCGGAGCTCTCCCGCAGTCGGCGGTTCCCCAAGCCGATCGCGCAGCTTGCCGCCGGCCCCGTGTGGGACCGGCACGCCATCGCCCGCTTCGTCGAACGATGGCCTCGCCGGCGGACGGGGCGGCCGAAGAAGGCGGCAGCGATGGCCGGCTGACTTCTATCACTCCCGGCTGTGGCCGCGAGATGGCGAAGGCGCTACGATGCAATCCGACGATCACCGTGGAGGCGGGACATGCAGCCGGTTGGAATCGGAACTCGCCTGTTCTCCATCCTTAGCACGCTGTCTGCCGTTGTTGTGACCGCCAGCAGTGTGGCGGCGCAGGCCCAGGCAGTCACCGTACAAGGGGTCGGTCTGCAGACACCGGAGTCCGTTCTCTACGACGCGGCGGAGGACGTCTACCTAGTGTCCAACATCAACGGCAGTCCCACCGCGGCGGACGGCAACGGGTTCATCTCCCGGATCGGGCCGGAGGGGCAGGTGCTCGCCCTCAAGTGGATCGACGGGACCGTTTCAGGCGTGACACTGCATGCACCCAAAGGCATGGCCATTGTGGGCGACACGCTTTACGTGGCCGACATTACCGCGGTCCGCATGTTTGACCGGCGCACGGGACAGCCGAAGGGGTCCGTGGCCGTTCCAGGCGCGACCTTCCTCAACGACGCCGCGGCCGGTCCCGACGGCTCCGTGTACGCCACCGATAGTGGGTTCACCGCGGCGTTCAGTCCGTCGGGCTCTGACGCCGTCTATCGCATTGACCGCGCCGGCGCCCTCACCACGATCGCTCGGGGGACGCACCTGCGGAACCCCAATGGCATCACCGTTCTGACCGACGGCACCGTACTCCTCGTCGGTGGGGGGAATGACGGCGAGTTATTCGCGCTCGGCCCCGGGGGTCAGCGTGTGAATGTCCGCCGGCTTCCCGCGGGGGGGCTGGACGGGGTGGAGGCCTTGCCAGGAGGTGTCCTGCTCGTCTCCAGTTGGGGCGCTTCGGCCGTCTTCCGCGTGGCCGCGGATGGCCGCGCCGAGGCGGTCGTATCCAACGTCCGCTCGCCGGCCGACATCGGCTACGATGGAAAACGTAACCGAGTGCTGATCCCGCTCTTCCAGGACAACCGGATCGTCATTCAGGCCTTGAGGTAGGCCGTGGCCGCCTTCTGCGCCCCCTACATCGCCGGCACCGACGCCAACCGCACAATAAAGGAAGAGATCGTCGCGGTGATCAACCGCCAGTCCGCGCGCAAGCGCATCTCCGTCACCGATCTAATCAATCCGCGGCAGAGGTTCTTTGAGCGGACGCATCCCGAGGTCCAGCCTTCGCCGGAGCGCCGGCAGGCCATGATGGCCGGGACGGGTTTCCACGAGGCCTTCGGCCGGGCGGTCTCCACAGAGGAGTTCGTCGAGCAACTGGTCGAGTTCCAGGAGATCGTCGGCAAGATCGACATCTACGAGAACGCGCCGGTCGAGCTCAAGACCACGGGGTCGATTCCCTCTAACGTCTTCTGGCGCATCGACCACGTCGAACAGCTCGGCATGTACTGCACCATGGTGGACCGGCCGATGGGGTACCTGCTCTATTACGCGCGCGCGGAATACGGGCGCCAGCCCGAGCTGCGGGCGTTCGATCTCGAGTTCACGGACCAGAGTGCCATCGCCGCCGAGATGGTGCGCCGGCGCGATCTGTTGCGAGAGGCCCT
>DATDQT010000080.1:0-19350 GCA_035292085.1 bacterium | reverse complement strand
GGGAGGTTCATCCGTCAATGCAGTAGTGGTCCAATGACGATGCAGAAGGGACCCACTCACCCTGCCCAACAGTACGAATACCTTGTCGAGGCGCGGAGTCGTGTCCTGGAACGCGTACGGGCCCTCCCACACGCGCGATTCACACAACGGTTCCCGTTCGGCCACGGATCGATCCGCGCCACGGTGGTCCACATCGCGGATACCGAATGGTGGTATACGTCGATGCTCCGCGGCGTCCCGGCTCCCGAGGAACGCTCCCCCTTCCGACACTTTTCCAGAACCGGCCTGCCCCCCTTGGAGGCAGCGTGGCGAGATCTCGCGGTGTGGACGGCCCGCGCGCTCAAGGAAGAGACCGACTGGGATCGACCGGTGGAAGACTGGTGGACGACCAAGCGCTGGAAGCGCGGCGTGAAGACCACGGCCGGCGGGGTGGCGACCCAACTCCTCTTCCACGAAATTCATCACCGGGCCCAGGTGATGGCGATGTTGCGGCCACTCGGTGCGCCGCTGCAAGGCCTCGACTATTCGCTGCTCAAGTGGGAATGGTTCAAGTCCTCTTTGCGTACGTCGAAACGGTTCAACTTCAAGCACTCTCCAGACGGTCCGAACTGGCTGGAAGAGTAGCCACCCTCTTCAGAAGTTCGGCCAACCGCTCGAGCGTCGCATCTGAGACCCCACCAGTGCGGGATGTGTTTGGGGTCTGTGTAGGCGCCATGTCTGCCTTCTCCTTCATCACCGCAGCGATTCGGCGAGCTTGTCGAACGACTGGTTCCAGCCAGCCGAGGCGCCCTCGCTCTGCTCGCCGGCGGGCAGTCCTTCGTGCGTCAGGGTCAGCTTGGTCCTTCCATCGTCGTCCTCAAATGTCACGGTGACCCGGAACTCCAGTGGCAAGTCACCGGGCATACCGTAGTGGCTCGCCGGGACCACGTTGCCCAGTGCATCCGCGAACGAGTCAGTGGCCACGATGCGCTGCATCGGGACAATTTCCTCGTAAACCCCGGTGCTCCAGAAGTCTTTGTCAAAAGGAGACCCTGCCGGACCGTGCATGCAGTAGAGATACTTCCCGCCAACCCGGAAGTCGATCTTGATCGCGGGGGCTGTGAAGTCCTTGGGTCCCCACCAACGTGCGACGCGCTCAGGCTCCGTCCAGGCCTTCCACACCAGTGCGCGAGGGGCGTCGAACACGCGGGTGATGACGAGCGCCGGCTTCGCCTCCGGCGTGGTGGGCTTACTCCGTGGGGTCATGTCCTCACCTCTTCCTGCGGCCATGCCGCTTGCCTTTGGGGTGTGCTGGTTTCTTCTCTTTTGCCTGGATTTCGCGTAGATATTCATCCAGACGATCGAATCGCTGCTCCCAGAACCGCCGGTAGCGCTGCGTCCAGTCGGCGACTTCCTTGAGGGGATCCGCGTTGAGCCGGCACGGCCGCCACTGCGCCCGCCTTCCCCGCTCAATGAGGCCGGCACGCTGGAGGACCTTCAGATGCTTGGAGATCGCGGGAAGCGTGAGATCAAACGGCTTGGCCAGGTCCGTCACGGAGGCCTCGCCCGCGGTCAGACGCGAGAGGATGGCCCGCCGGGTCGGGTCGGCGAGAGCGGCAAATGTGGCACTGAGACGGTTCGGCATGATCTGGCTCTGTATTTCACCAATGGGTTAATTAACTACCTGGTAGAATAAGACCCGCGGCCGCAACTTGTCAAGGGGTCTGGATGCAAAATTGTGGATCAACGTGTGGATTGCCTAGGGGAGGGTTCCGAAGGGCCGTGGAGTCTGTTCAGAGGTCGTTCGACTCGCTACGCTCGCTCAGGACATTCGACTCGGCCGTAGAAGGAGGATGGCCGATAGGCCACGAGCAAGGCCGCCGTTAGGCGGCCGAGTCGAGTGGCTGCGGGGCCAGGACTCGAACCTGGAGTCTCCTGAGTCAAAGTCAGGCGTCATTCCCTTAGACCACCCCGCATCGCACGTCATTATAGCATCGCCACTGCATCGATCTCGATGAGGGCGTCCCGCGGCAGTTTCGCCGCCTGCACGGTCGTTCGGGCCGGAGGCGATTCTTTGAAGAAACTCGTGTACTCCTCGTTCATCGGGCCGAAGTCATTCATCTCCTTGAGGAACACGCCGCAGCGCACGACCTTCCCCAGCGACGACCCCGACGCCGCCAGGATGGCCGAGATATTTTCCAGCACGCGGCGGGTCTGCTGCTTGATGTCCCGCCCGACCAGTTGGCCCGTGCCCGGGTCAAGCGCTAGCTGGCCCGACACGAATACGAATCCGTTGGCTTTGACCGCCTGCGAGTATGGGCCCATGGCGGCGGGGGCATCATCGGTACGCACGGTCTCTTGAGCCACGAATCATCCCTCCTAGGAGTCGTACGGATCTATCGGTAGGCGGAGTTACGCGACGGCGCCGATGCGGGCGCGGATGGCGCGGACGGCTTGGGCCTGCTCGTCGGCATGATACGACGAGCGTACCAGGGGGCCTGATTCAACGTACTTGAAGCCCAACTGCAGCCCGAGCTCGCGCAGCCGGGCGAATTCGGCCGGTGTGTAGTACCGGTCGATCGGATGGTAGTCCGGCCCCGGCCGCAGGTATTGGCCCAGCGTGAGGATGTCGCAGTCGTCTGTGCGCAGGTCTTCCATGGTGCCCAGCAGCTCGCCCCACGTCTCCCCCATGCCGAGGATGATGCCGCTCTTGGTGAATGAAGTGTACCCCCACTCCTTCACCCGGGAGAGCAGCCGCAGGGACCGGTGATAGTCGCCGCCGTGGCGCACGATCCGGAACACGCGCGGCACACTCTCGATGTTGTGGCCGAGGATTTCTGGTCCCGCGTCGAGCACCGTCTGGAGCGCCGCCGGATCTCCTTTGAAGTCGGGAATCAGGACTTCCACCGTGCAGGAGGGGGTCCGGCGGTGGATCGCACGAATCGTCGCCGCAAACACTCCGGCGCCGCCGTCTTTGAGATCATCGCGGTTGACCGAGGTGATGACGGCATGCCGCAGTCCCATCGCGTCGACGGCCTCGGCGACGCGCTCCGGCTCCGCCAGATCGAGTTCGGTCGGTAGCCCGTGCATGATTGCGCAGTAGCCGCAGTTGCGGGTGCACACGTTCCCCAGCACCAGAAACGTCGCCGTGCGCCGCTCCCAGCATTCCCCGATGTTGGGGCAGCGGGCTTCTTCGCAGACGGTGTGCAGCGTCTGCGTGCGCATGAGGCCCGACAGATCGTGGAAGTTGGGACCGCCGGGGAGCCGGACCTTCAGCCATTCCGGGCGGCGTGTGAGAGTCTCGCTCATCAGAAGTCCGTCAGCGCGGCGTCTCCGCCGGCAAACCCTTCGAGTTTCGCTTTCATGCGATTCAGGAAGTAGTCGGCGACCGCGCCGTCGAACACGCGGTGGTCGAAGGACAACCCCAGGTGCATGATGTCCCGGATCGCTATGGCATCGTCGCGGACGACCGGCCGCTTGACGATGGCGTCGGTCGCCAGAATCGCCGCCTGCCCGGGGACGATGATCGGCATCGACCAGATCGATCCGAACACGCCGGGATTGGTGATGGTGAAGGTGCCACCCTGGACGTCGTCGAGCGTCAGTTTCCCGTCGCGGGCCAGCCGGCCCAGGCGGTCCAGCTCGGCGGCGGTACCCACAAGATTCTTCTGGTCGGCTCCGTGAATGACCGCCACGATGAGCCCCTCATCGAGTGCGATCCCGATGCCGATGTTGACGGCTTTCCGCAGGATGATCCCATCATCTCCCCAGGTCGAATTGACGCCCGGATAGGCCTTCAACGCTTCGACGGCCGCCCGCACGAAGAACGCCGTGTAGGTCACGTTGACGCCTTCCCGCGCCCGCCACTCTTCTTTGTGGGCGTCCCGCCACCGGACGAGCGGGGTCATGTCGACTTCGATCACCCCGTAGGCGTGCGGGATGTCACGCTTCGACTGCGCCATGCGCTGGGCAACCGACCGCCGCAGCGGCGTGTGCTTGACGACGTGATCGCCGGGATGCACCACGGGAGCCGGAGCCGGCGGGACACCCGGAGCCGGCGCCGCGGCCGGAGTGGCGGGCGGACGCGGCGCGGCCGTGCGAGACTCGAGATACTTCAACACGTCCTCTTTGGTGACACGTCCGCCTGCCCCGGCGCCGTGGAGCGCTGCCACCTCATCAATCGGCACGCCATGCTCCTCGGCAATCTTCCGTACGACCGGCGACAATCGCGGACCGTCCCCCTTGGCGGGGGCCTTGGCCTCGGGCGTGGGGATTGCGGGCACCGCCGCGGCGGCCGTGCCGTTGCGGGGCGGCGAGGGCTCGGGCGGTGCCGCGGCCGCTGTGGCACGCGGCTCGGCGGCCGGGGCGTCCTGGGCGCCGTCCGCCGTGTCCATCCGCGCGATCGGCGTCCCGACGGAGATCGTGGTGCCTTCCTCCACCAGGATTTCCGTCAGTGTGCCGCCGTACGGCGCGGGCATCTCGACGTTGACCTTATCGGTCACGATCTCGACCAGCGGCTCGAAGCGCTCGACTTTCTCACCGGGCTTCTTCAGCCACTTGCCAATCGTGCCCTCATAGGTGCTTTCGCCCAGCTGTGGCAACTTCACGTCTACGGGCATACGCGACCCCTATCTAGTACGCCGCGAGCTTTCGGATCGCCGCGAGAATCTTCTCTTGGCTGATGGAGAACCACTCTTCGAGCTTCTTGGCGAATGGGACGCCGGGCACGTCGGGACCGCCCAGACGCAGCACGGGGGCGTCGAGGGATTCGAACGCCTCCTCCGCAATGAGCGCGGCGACTTCCGCGCCGTAGCCCAGGAACCGGTTGTCTTCGTACACGATCAACGCGCGGTTCGTCTTCGCCACAGATTTCAGAATCGTGTCCTTGTCGAGGGGCGCCAGGGTGCGGAGATCCACGACCTCCGCGTTGATGCCCTCCTTCGAGGCCGTCTCGGCCGCCTGCAGCGTCTCGTGCAACATCCACCCGTACGCGAAGACGGACAGATCCGTGCCCTCGCGGCGGACCACGGCCGGGCCGATCGGCACCGTGTACTCGCCGCCGGGCACTTCGCCGCGCACGAGACGGTACATCCGTTTGTGCTCGAGGAACAGGACGGGATCGGGATCCTGTACTGCCGCCAGGAGCATCCCTTTCGCATCGTAGGGCGTGGACGGTGCCACGACCTTCAATCCCGGCACGTGGGCATAGAACGCCTCGATCGACTGGGAGTGATACAGCGCGGTCCCGTGGGATCCCCCGTACGGCGCACGGAAGACGACCGGGCAGCCGAACGCATTGTTCGACCGGTAGCGCATCCGCGCGGCCTCGCTGACGATCTGGTTGAACGCCGGGTGGATGAAATCGGCGAACTGGAACTCCGCGATCGGGCGGAGACCGTTCACCGACATGCCGATCGCCACGCCGGCGATCGAGGACTCCGCCAGCGGTGTATCGATGACCCGCCACTCTCCGAACTTCTCGAGGAGTCCCATCGTGGCGCCGAAGACGCCGCCCTTCGCGCCGACGTCCTCGCCCATCACGATGACGCTGTCGTCGTGCTCCATCGCCAGATGGTGCGCCTGGTTGATCGCGTCGATGTAGCGGACCTCAGGCATCGGCCGCTCCTCTCTCCGCAAAGACGTAGCGTGCACCGGTCGTGGGATCCGGCTCCGGAGACGCATCAGCGACATCCGTGGCCTGGTCGATTTCCCGCTTGATGCGGTCGGCGATTTCCTGCTTCCTGGCGTCTGTCAGCAGCCCGGCGCGTTGGAGGTAGGCTCCAAACGTCTTGAGCGGATCGCGCTGCCGCACCCGCTCCAACTCCTCTTTGGGCCGGTAGCGCTCTTGCTGGTCGTCGCTGCTGTGCGAGCCGAGGCGCGGGACGCGGAACTCGATGAGGGTCGGCCCGTCCCCGCGCCTGGCGCGGTCGTACGCCTCCTTCGCGACCCGATAGCACTCCAAGACGTCACTGCCGTCGGCCGACACGCCGGGCATCCCGTACCCTGCCCCCCGGACCGCCACGCTGCCCACCGCCATCTGCTTCCGCAGCGGGACGGAGATGGCGTATTCATTGTTCTCGACGATGAACAGGCACGGCAGCTTGTAGACACCGGCGAAGTTCAGCGCTTCGTGCCAGTCCCCCTGGCTGGTGCCCCCCTCGCCGATGGCGACCATCGTCACCTCGCCGGTCTTGCGCAGCGTCGAGGCGTAGGCGATCCCCGCGGCATGGGGATACTGCGTTCCGACCGGGCTGCTGGTCGAGAGAATTTTCACGCCGGGATGGCCGTAGTGGCCGGGCATCTGCCGCCCGCCGCTACTGGGATCGTTCGCCCGTGCGAAGAGCCCCAGCAGCAGATCGGCAGGGCTCATCCCCTTGACCAGACACGCCGCGACCGACCGGTAGAACGGGACGAACCAGTCCTTCTTCTTGTCCATCGGCCACATCGCGGCCACCTGGCAGCCCTCGTGGCCCGGCCCAGAAATGACAAACATCGCCTTGCCCGCCCGCTGCAGGACCCACATCCGGTCGTCCAGCGCCCGGGCCAGGGCGATGTAGTAGTACATCTCCAGCACGTCGTCGTCGGTGAGCCCCAATGCGGCATGCTCGGATTCCTGGGTCTTGGCCTTCGTCTTTGCGCTCATCGCGCCCACGCCATCCGCCCCCCTCAGCCGTGTACGAAGTCGGTTTTCCCTGTTCCCGGTTCCCGGTTCCCGGTTTCCCGTCTCACATGTGCAGCACGCGGCCCATCGCGTCCAGTGCCGCTTCCTTGACGGCCTCGGAGAGCGTCGGATGCGAGTGCACTGCCCCGGCCACTTCCGCGATCGTCCCTTCGAGGTACTTTGCCGCCACGCCCTCGGCCAGCAGTTCGGTCACCGACGGGCCGATCATATGGACCCCCAGTACCTCGCCGATCGACGCCTCGACGACGACCTTCACGAATCCCTCCCGCGCGCCGTCGATGGACGCCTTGCTGTTGGCAGAAAACGGAAACCGTCCGATCTTCACGTCGTGCCCTTGCTCCTTGGCCTGCCGTTCACTCAGCCCCATCGTCGCCACCTGCGGGAACGAAAACGTCGGTCGCGGGACGGCATCGTAGTTCAGCGGATGGGCCTGGACGCCGGCGATGGTCTCCATGACCGCGATGGCCTCATCGCTGGCCACGTGCGCGAGCCGGTACGGCGCCTGCCCGGTGATCACATCGCCGATGGCAAAGACCGTCGGCGCCGAGGTACGCAGGCCTCCGTCCACCCTCACGGCGCCCTTCTCCCCCGCTACACCGGCGGCGTCCAAGGCTAGGCCGTCGGTGACCGGGCTCCGCCCGACCGCGACGAGGAGATAGTCCACTTCCAGCGCCGACGTCTGCTCGCCCTTGGCGAGGGTGAGGTGCACGCGCCGGTCTCTGACCTCCGCGCGTGTGGCCGTGGTCTTCGTGTGCACGGTGATGCCCCGCCGGACGAACGAACGCTCCAGCGCCTGCCCGATTTCCTCATCTTCCAGGGGGACGAGCGTCGGCAGCAATTCGATCACGGTCACCGCGCTGCCGAACGCCCGGAACAGACTGGCGAACTCGACGCCGACCGGGCCCGCCCCGAGGATCGCGATGGACGCCGGCACTTCAGCCAGCGCGAGGGCGCCGGTGCTGTCGAGGATGCGGTCGTTGTCGATCGTGATCCCCGGCACCGAGCGGGGCGCGGACCCGGTGGCCACGACGACGTGCCGGGCGTCGAGCTCTGTCTCCGAGCCGTCGTGCAGCGCGACGGCGACCTTCGACGCGCTGCGAAACCGGCCGGTGCCCTCGAACACCACGATCTTGTGCTTGCGCATGAGGCCGAGCGTGCCCTTGTAGAGCTGCTCGACGACCCGCGCCTTCCGTGTGTGCACCGCGGCCAGGTCGACCGCCACATCGCTCGCGGTAATCCCCAGCTCCTTGCCGCCGGCGAGCTGCTCGAAGACTTCGGCCGTGTGCAGCATCGCCTTGGTGGGAATGCAACCGACGTGCAGGCACGTGCCCCCGACCTTGTCGCGTTCGACGAGGGCAACCCGCAGCCCAAGCTGGGCGGCCCGGATGGCACCGACGTAGCCGCCGGGCCCGCCGCCGATGATGACCACATCGAAGGGTTCAGCCATTCGACTCGCTGCCCGCCACGCCCCTACGGGGCTCGCGGCTTCGGCCAGTCGCGTACGCGCCTGGCCTGCGGCTCAGCACGCGTGCGGGCACAGTGAATCCATGTAACGGATGCATTTGATCGTCGGGGGAACGCGAAGGGGACGTTCCCCTGTGCACTTCGCGGCAGTGCAATTCGCCTCCTGTCCGTTCCGCCTGCCCTGAACCCGAGCGACGCGAGTGGTTCAGGGGTCAGGCCAGGTGCGGATGGCTGCCGGGCAGGGTCCACAGCGGCTTGCGGCCGGCATAACCTTCATCCAGTCCGTGCCAGTAGTGGATGCCGTCTTCCCCCAGCCGCCAGCAGAGGTAGACCTCACTGCCCCCGGATACCGTCGGGAAGTCGACCAGCCCCATGTCGAGATCCTTGAGCACGCCGCCGAGCTCTTCCAGTCGCACGACCAGCCGGCCGAACTCCTCGGTCCACCCGTCGACCTGGTGCTGCAGGGTCCCGATCTGGTCGAGGACCGGCTCGCCGCGTTCCAGCGCCGCCCACAGCTCCTCAAGCTGATCGCGCGCCGCCAGGCCTTGCTGGCGGATCTCGCGCAGCTGCACGAGGATGCCTTCAACCTCGGGGAGCGCGCGTGACGCCTGCTGAAGGGTCACAACGCGTCCACCGGCCACGGCTTACTTCCCCACCTGCACGCGCAGCGTGTGGTACCCCGACGCGCCGTCGGGAAGGGTTGGGGCCCGCTTGGCGATCTGCAGGACCGAGAACCCGTCCTTCGCCCGAACCTTCAGCACGTACGTGCCCGCCTTCGCCGGCTTCCACACGGCCGCCCACAGCACCCAGGTAAACTTCCCGCCCGCCGGCTTGACCGCGGCCCTCTGCCAGGTCTTGCCGTCATCGGTCGAGTACTCGACCTCCTTGATCGCACGGTCGCCGGCATACGCGACCCCGCCGAGTTCCAATTCGCCGCCGGACACTTTCGAGACGACCTCGAACTTGGACATGGTCTTGACCACCGCCTCATCCGTCCATCCCGACGCCTGCCAGTAGCCCTGAAAGTCGTAGTCGACGACTTCGATGCGCGTGATCCACTTGGGGTTCTTCATCCCATAGAGACCGGGGATGAGCAGGCGCAGCGGGAACCCGTGGGCCTGCGGCAGTATGTCGCCGTTCATCTCATAGGCGAGCACGGTGGTGGGGTTCATCGCATCGCCGATCGGAATGGACTCTGAATACCCGTCGGCGCAGCGGAAGGCCACTTTCACCGCGGTGGGCCCGGGACCGCCGGCCCGGGCGAGCAGGTCCCGGAGACGGACGCCTTTCCAGCGTGCATTGCTGATGAGGTCGCCACCGACCTCGTTGCTGATGCACTCCAGGGTCTGGAGCTGCTCCACCGCCGGCATTGCGCGAATCTCGTCGAACGTCAGCCGCTGCGGCTTCCCGACCTTACCGGCAATGTCCAGCGACCACTTGCTCGCGTCGAGTCTGGGATCGAATCCGGGCGGGTTCTTGCTGACGATGTAGAACTGCTCGTTCGGCGTGATCTCCGCCGGAAGCCCCTTGATCCGCGCGAAGAGATCCTGCGCCAACGCGACGCTGCCGGACGCGACCACCTGCACCCAGCGGGCCACCACACCGACGGCCGCCGCGGCCAGTCCAGCGGCCGCAGCGTTGGACATGAATTGGCGGCGGGTCAGTACGGGCCGAGGCGCCATCTCTTCAAGTATACCGGGGTCCGCTATCCGGGGTCCGGTGTCCGCAGAAATGAGGAGGTCCGTGGAAGGGTTGACGGACCCCCGACCCCGGACCTCGGGCCCCGTCGGTTACTTGAAATTCGCTTTTGCCTGCGCCAGGATCGTCGCAGTCACCTGCGCCGCAATCTTGACCCGACCGACATCCTTGTCCCGCATTATGGACGCACTCGAAGGCGGACTCGATGGTAGCCGGTCGCGCCGTTGGGCAGCGTGCCGGTCTCGGTCGCCGTCTGCCACTGCCCGGTGCCGTCCTGCGCCCGCACCACCAGCGTGACGTCTCCCGGAGCCGCCGGTTTCCACAGCCTCCCCCACAGCACCCAGGTGTACTTGCCCAAGGCCGGTTTCACCTCAGCGGGCAGCCACGACGTCCCGTTGTCGGGGGAGAACTGGACCGCCCTGATGCCCCGGCTCCCGGCGTAGGCGACGCCGCCGACACCGATCTCCTGGCCCACGCGCGCCGCCACGCGCGGCGACGGCGTCGTGAACTTCGACATGGTCAGCACGACGGCGTCGTCGGTCCACCCAGACCGTTCCCAGTACCCCTGAAAGTCGTGGTCGACCGGTTCGATCCGGGTGATCCACTTCGGGTTCTTCATCCCGAAGTATCCGGGCACGAGCAGCCGCACGGGGAAGCCGTGCTTGGGCGTCAGCGGCGCTCCGTTCATCTCGTAGGCGACCAGCGTGTTCGGATTCATCGCATCCTTCACGGGAATGGACTCCGTGTAGCCATCGGCGCAGCGAAACGCCACCTTGACGGTCCTGGGCCCCACGCCGCCGGCGCGGGTGAGCAGTTCCGCCAGCCGGACGCCTTTCCATCTGGCGTTGCCGATGAGGTCGCCCCCGATCTCGTTGCTGATGCACTCCAGCGTGTGGAACCGCTCGACCGCCGGCAGCGCTTTGACATCTTCATAGCTCAGGCGCCGCGGCCGGCTGACCAGCCCGCTGATGTCCAGCGACCACTTCGCGGCATCGAGCACCGGATCAAGGCCGAACGGGTTCTTGCTGACCACGTAAAACTCTTTCGTCGGCGTGACGTCCGGGGGCAGGCCGGTGATCTTCGCCAACACGCTCGCCGCGAGCGCGATCGCGCGTCCCGAGGCGGTCTGGATCATGCGGGCCAGCGTCGATCCGGCCGCCACGCCGCCGGCCAGGAGCAGCGACCGGCGCAGCAATTCCCGCCGGGTCATGTCGCCGCCGTTCGAGGGCCGGACCACCCGGCGCCGGGTGAGCAGCCACCGGCCGCCGGCGTAGACCAGGGCGAACACGAGCGCGTATGCGGCCAGCGCACCAAGAATCTGCAGCGTAATCGCCGCCGGCGCCAGCAGGACCCCTTCGGCTTCCAGCCGCGCCTGCAGGAACTCGCTGGCGGGACCGACCGTCAGCGCGGTCAGGGGGACGAACGCGAGGACCCACGCCGCCGCGCCCCCGGCCACCGGGCGGCTCCGCAACGCCCGCCATCGAGCAAGCACGTAGCCTACGACACCCAGCGCAATGACCACAGACCCGAGCATCCCCCAGAACGCCAGCGGCTTGGCCAAAAACTTCAGCCGGACGATGAGGAACCCGAACACTTCCATCGGCATCACCCGCAGCGCCCGCTCCCACAGCGCCAGGGCGACGACCGGCATCCCACCGGTCAGCACGCCGCCGGTCAGCAGCGCGGTCGCGGCGAGCCCGCCGGTGAGTCCCGCGAGCAACCCGCCCAGTTCGGCCCGCCGCTGCATCGTGCGCGAATCCGTCGTGTTCACTTTCGTCTCACGTTGCGCCTGCATGGTCAAACCCCGGCAAACCTTCGGTAAAGAACGTGTAACACGCTATGGTGCGCTCTGCAGCGGGGCCATCGCAAACAGCACGTGGAACCGCTGGCAGTAGATGACGACCGACCGCACCGCCGACAGATCGATGCCCGCGGGCAGCGCGTAGTTCTGCGCGCCGATGTTCCCCTTCAGCCGGCCCAGGTTGACCGTCCCCTCGTGCACCTGCTCCCGCGTGCGGGGATTCGGATGCGACGACAGATAGACATAGAGATCAGGCCCATTGGTCACGCGAAAGTTCTCCAACCGGACGACGATGGTGCCGCCGACCTCGACGAGCAGGGCGTCCCCGGACCCCTGGTGAAATGAGTCCGCGCCGACAAACATCCCACGGCTCCGGACCACCGCCGGCCCCGCCGACGGCATCGATTCATCCATCGTGTGCTCTTCCTGCGCCGCCTTGGACATCGTGTCTTCGGCTTCCCGCTGGCTGATGCCCTCGGGCAGCACGCCGGGGCTGCTGAGTGGGAACTCCTCGACGACCGTCCGGCTGATGAACAGCGGCGACCCCAGGTACCAGGCGATCGGCGCACCGACGACGATCAGCCCGGCGACGATCCACCACAGACGCTTGCGCATGCGAGCACCTCCTCGATGAGTGGCCTCCTAGCCCGCGGCCGGTGCCGCCGGCACCCCTCGACTCTCTACGCTCGCTCGGGGTGCCCCGAGCGATGGCCGAGGGGCAGCGAGAACCAGATGACGGTCTCGCCCCCGCCGCTTGTGGCGCCGACTTCTCCGTCGTGGGCCGTCGCGACTTCCTTGACGATGGATAATCCGATTCCCGCCCCGCCGGATTCCCGTGAGCGGGACTTCTCACTGCGGTAGAACCGCTCAAACACGAACGGCAGATCGTGCGGAGCGATCCCGTCCCCTGAATTGGTCACCGTGACCCGGACCCGCCCGCCATCTCGGCGGACCTCGACCGCGACCGTTCCTCCTCGCGGCGTGTACTTCAGCGCGTTGTCGAGCAGATTGGACACCGCCTGGGCAATCGAGTCCGCATCGCCGCGGATCGCCGTCCCGTCGGCGGCCGGGCCGCGGCGAACGGCGATGGCCCGGGCGTCGAAATCCGCCCGGCGGAGATCCAGCAGGCGGTCGATGATGGCATCGAGATCGATCGGCACGGGCTGCAGGTGCGGCAGCCGCGCGTCAAACTGGGAGAGCTGGTGGAGTGCGTCGACGAGACGGACCAGGCGCATCACCTCTTCGTGGAGGGAGCGCAGGGTGTCCGCCGAGGCGGGCGCGACGCCTTCGTGGATCGCCTCCAGGTACCCGCGCAGGTTCGTGAGTGGGGTCCGCAGTTCATGAGCGACGTTGGCGACCAGGTCTTGCCGCAGCCGGTCCAGCGTGGCCAGCGACCCCGCCATGCGGTTGAGGGCCTCCGCCAGCGCCGCGAGCTCGCCGGTGCCGGTGACCGGCGCGCGGGCCGTGTAGTCGCCGCCCCCGATCCGTTCGGTCATCGCGATCATGCCGCGCAGCGGGCTGGTCACGCGGCGGAACATGATGATGCTCAAAACGATCCCGACGCCCCCCGCGAGCAGGCTGGCCAGGAGCAGCGCCAGTGTCAGCGAGCGTACGAAAAGCTCGTGCAGCACGTCGGTCTGGATGTGAAACTGCTTCATCAGGCTGGTAAAGATCGTGTCCGCCAGTTGCCCGATCGCCAACGCGACCACCGCGACGGCGATGCCGACGACTAGGAGGTTGATGGCGAGCAGACGCCAGAACAGGCTGCGCCGCATTCCGGTCACAGCAGCTTGTAGCCGACGCCCCGCACCGTTGCGATGTAGCGGGGGCGAACGGGATCGTCGCCGAGCTTCTGGCGCAGTTTTCCGACATGCACGTCAATCGTCCGGTCGACGACAGCGGACTCGTGCAGCGCGTAGATGCTGTTGAGGAGCTGCTCGCGTGTGAAAGCGCGCTCGGGCGATTCCAGCATCGTGCGGAGGAGCTTGAACTCCACGGGCGTGAGGACGACCTCTTCGCTGTGTCGGGTGACGCGGTGGCGGTCGACGTCCATCTCGAGATCGGCCCGGCGGAGCACTCGGGACGGGGTGGCGCGGGCGGTACGGCGGAGGATGGTCTTCACCCGCGCGACGACCTCGCGGGGACTGAACGGCTTGGTCACGTAGTCGTCTGCCCCCAGGGACAGGCCCACCAGTTTGTCGACCTCGTCGACGCGCGCGGTGAGCATGAGGATCGGGATGTCCGACCCCGCGCGGAGCTGCCGGGCGACGTCGAACCCATCGACGTGGGGCAGCATCAGATCGAGAATGACCAGGGCCGGCCGGACGCGGTCCGCGGCTTCCAGCGCTGCCCGGCCGTCGTACGCCGCGGCGACCTCGTACCCTTCGCGCTCGAGGTACAGGCGCAGCAGGCTGACGATCTTGGCGTCGTCTTCGACGACGAGGACGGTCTGGCTCATCGTCTGTCACACGCTAGGGGATGCGTGTAAAGGTTCTATAAACTCCGCGGCTCAGGCCCGCTCGCCCAGCCCGTACCCTTCGGCTTCTTTCTGGCGCTGCTTGGCGACCTCGGTCAGCCAGGCGGGGTCCTCGTAGACATAGTCCTTACGGAGGGGATGACCGATCCAATCGTCGGTCATCATGATGCGGCGGAGGTCGGGATGGCCGTCGAAGGTGATCCCCAAAAGGTCGTAGGCTTCACGCTCGTGCCAGTTCGCGCCGTCCCAGATCCCGGTGACCGAGGGCACGGCGGCCTGGTCGCGGGGGACGCGCACTTTGAGGGCCAGCTCGTCTTGTGTCTGAAGCGAGTAGAGGTGGTACAGCACCTCGATGTCCCCCGAGTCCGGCCGGTCGATCCCTGACACAAAGGACAGGTACGACAGGCCGAACTCCGGATCGGCGGCCAGCACCCGGCCGATCTCGAGCAGCCGGTCCTTCGGCACGAATACCCCGGCCGTGAGGAACGTCGGACCGGCCTCATGCGCCGGCCGCTTCGGCGGCGCCGGAGGGGTTGGTGGCGCAGGCGCCGCAGGCGCTCCCGATGTCTCTCCGGCTTGCCCCAACCCCGGCCCGGGACGTTCGGACTCGGGACTCGGGACGGTGGACGCAGGACTCGGTTCGTGTCCGGGCCGGGGAAACAGTTCCACCTCTGGGAACCGCCGCTTGACTCTGTCCGCCAGGTCCCAGCTCACCGGCGCACCTTTACCACGCCGGTGGCGATCGGCTCCTTCGGCGCGGCCTGGTGGAGATCGTCCAGGTCGTACAACAGGGTGGCCCGGTTGTAGGTACTGGCTTCATAATGCGGCACGAAGACGATCGCCTCCGTCGGGCAGACCTCGACGCACAGCCCGCAGTAGCAGCACTTGTCCATCTCGATGTCAAACCGCGTCAGGAGGCGGTCCTTGCCTTTCCCGGTCGCTTCGATGTGGATGCAGCGGTCGGGACAGACGCGCTCGCACTGGAAGCAGATGATGCACTTGTCGTTGTCGGTCTCCGGATCGATCGGCAGCGCCAGCAGCCCGTGCCAGCGGGGCGACACGTTCACTTTCTGCAGCGGGTAGCTGACGGTCACCTTGCGCTCGAACATCGTCCGCAGCGTGGACTTCAAGCCGATCAGCAGCGCCACCGCGCCGGTCCAGGCCCGCTCCGCCAGTCCCTTCTGCCCGTTCGTCGTTTCCTGCATCTGACGTTCCCCTCAGTTTTCGGTTCTCGTTCCCGGTTTCCGGCTTCCGGTTTCCGGCTTAGCGGTCGACATCGGAGAGCACGATGTCGGTGCTCCCCAGAATGGCGATCACGTCGGCGACCTTCCACCCGCGCATCACTTCGGTCAAGGCATACAGGTTGCTGAACGCCGGCGCGCGGATCTTGACCCGGTACGGCTTGTCGCCGCCGTCGGAGACCAGGTAAATGCCCAGATCGCCCCGCGGCGACTCGGTCCGCGCGTAGACCTCGCCCTTGGGCACGCGCACGGTCACGGCCACGCGCGAACGGATCTCGCCGGACGGGATCTGTTCGAGGCACTGCCTGATGATGCGCACCGCCTGGCGCATCTCTTCCATCCGCACCAGGTAGCGCGCGAAGCAATCGCCCTCCGAGCGGACGGGAATGTCGAACTGGACCCGATCGTAGACTTCGTACGGATGCGCCTTGCGCACGTCGTAGGCGATGCCCGACGCGCGGGCGACCGGGCCCGACGCGCCCATCTGGATCGCCTTCTCGGTCGTCAGGACCCCGACGCCCTGGGTGCGGGCGAGGAAGATCGGGTTGCCGGTCAGCAGCTCGTCATACTCCGGCAGGCGGCCGAGGAAGTAATCACAGAACTCCGTGCACTCCGCCGTCCAGCCGTCGGGCAGGTCCTCGTACACGCCGCCGAGCCGGAAATAGACGTGGTGCAGCCGGCCGCCGGTGGCATGCTCGAACAGGTCCATGATCCGCTCGCGCTCGCGCATCGCCCACAGGAAGGCGGTGAAGGCGCCGAGGTCGATCCCAAAGGTTCCCAGCCAGATCAGGTGGCTGCTGATCCGCTGGAGTTCGAGCATGATCGTGCGGATGTACTTCGCCCGCTCGGGGACCTCGATCTTCGCCAACCGTTCTGTGGCCAGTACCCAGACTTCCTCGTTGGCCATCGCCGCGAGGTAGTCCATCCCGCGGTCCACCAGGGCGATGTTCTGGAGGTAGGTCCGGTACTCCATCATCTTCTCGACCGACGAGTGCAGGTAGCCGATGTCGGGACGGACGTCGACGATGTTCTCGCCGTCGAGGGTCACGATGAGGCGCAGGACCCCGTGGGTGCTGGGGTGCTGCGGCCCCATGTTCAGCATCAGTTCTTCGGTGCGGAGGGCCATCGGCTACGCCTGCTCTGAGGAGCGAAGCGTCGTGGGGGACTCCGCGACGGCCGCGTCGTAGACGCGGCGGCGGAGAAACGGTTCCTTCTTGATCTTGTCCTGCAGCTTGAGAAACCCTTCGATCAAGGCTTCCGGGCGCGGCGGGCAGCCGGGCACGTACACGTCGACCGGGATCACCTGGTCGATGCCCTTGAGGATGGAGTAGTTGTCGTAATAGAATGGCCCGCCGCAGGTCGCGCAGGAACCCATGCTCACCACGTACTTCGGTTCGGGCATCTGCTCCCACAGCCGCCGGACGATCGGCGCGATCTTGATCGTCGCCCGGCCGGCAACGATGATGCAGTCGGCCTGGCGCGGCGTCCCTCGCGGAATGACGCCCATCCGGTCGAAGTCAAAGCGGGTCGCCATGGCCTGCATCATCTCGATTGCACAGCAGGCCAGGCCGAACGTGAGCGGCCACACCGAGGCGGCGCGTCCCCAGTTCAGCACCTGCTCCACTTTCGTGAGGATGATCCCGCCGCCGGGCAGCGAGTCGAGGACTTCCAGCGCCTGGTCCAGCGGCAGGGCCGTGCTGCGGCGGAGATCCTTCGGATCAGTCGACACGCGTCAGGCAACCTCCGGCTTCTTTTGTGGCGGTCAGATTCAGCATAGACGATGCGATCACGCGGCGTCAAAGGGCATGTGCACTTCGAGGCGGCGGTGCTGCTCGGGGGCGGCCCCGCCGCATTTTCCTCTCAACTACCGGGCCGATAAGGATTCAGACTGCGTGGGAAATTGACCCCACCGGAGGGCATGTTGGATTTCACCGCCTGGCCGGCGCGGGTTTGTGGGCGACTGCGGCCCGTACCGCCTCGGCAATATGGCCCGCGCCGATGCCGGCGGCGTCCAGTAATTCCTCCGGGGTACCCGATCCCGGCATCGCGCGCACCCCCAGGGTCCGCACCACCGGGAACGGCGCGAAGCCCGCGAGCGCCGCCAGCACCGCTTCTCCCAGGCCTCCCTCCGGCCAGTGGTCTTCGGACACGACGACGGCGCCGGTGTCGCGCGCCGCGGCGTGGAGTGCCCCCTCGTCAATGGGTTTGACCGAATACGCGTCGAGCACGCGGGTGGGGATGCCGTCCGCGGCCAGCGCGTCAGCGGCCTTCAGCGCCTCGTGTACCGTGATGCCCGCGGCCACGATGGTCGCCTGATCGAGGGCCGACGATCGCAGGACGGCACTGCCGCCGATCTCAAACGTCTCGTCGGGGTCATAGAGGACGGGCGTCTTCTCGCGCGTCGTCCGCAGGTAGACGACGCCGGGCCGGTGCAGCGCCGCGGCGACCAGGTGGGCGGTCTGATTGGGGTCACTCGGGTACAGTACCGTGCTGCCGGAGACCGCCCGCATCATCGCGAGATCTTCCAGCCCCATCTGCGACGGTCCGTCCTGGCCGATCGAGACCCCGGCGTGCGATCCACAGAGCTTGACGTTCGCGCGCGACACCGCGGCCATCCGGATGAAGTCGTAGGCGCGGGTGAAGAACGCGGCAAAGGTTGACGCGAACGGCACCCATCCCCGGACCTGGAGCCCCACCGCGGCGGCGACCAACTGCTGCTCGGCGATGAACATCTCAAAGTAGCGGCCGGGGAAGGCCTCGGCGAACGTCTCGGCGTAGGTGGAGTTGTTCACTTCACCATCGAGCACCACCACGTTGGGGAACGCCTGCCCGATCGCCTTCAGCGCGTCGCCATACGCACGGCGCGTGGAGACCGCATCGCCCTTCCGGTAGGCCGGCAGCGACAGCGTCCCGGAAGGAGGCAGGGTCACGGGGTCCGCGGACTGAGGCGGGCGCACCTGGATCGTGAGATGCCGTTCCCCGCCCAGTTCGGCGACGGCGGCCGCGGCCTGCTCTTTGGACAGCGCCTTTCCGTGCCAGCCGTTCTTGTCCTCCACCAGCGACACGCCGCGTCCTTTGTGGGTCTTCGCGAGAATCATCACGG
This sequence comes from bacterium, assembly GCA_035292085.1. Taxonomy (GTDB): domain Bacteria; phylum Sysuimicrobiota; class Sysuimicrobiia; order Sysuimicrobiales; family Kaftiobacteriaceae; genus DASXUC01. Next base: position 906 of record DATDQT010000080.1, on the reverse strand, counting down.
GCACATCGGTGGCCCGCCCGGCCTCCGTGTAGGCCGCGTCAATCTGGTCGAACTCGTGCCCGTCGATTTCCACCGTCCGCCAGCCGAAGGCGTGGGCCCGCGCCGCGAACGCGGCGGTGTTCCATCCCACCATCGTTTCCCCCCGCTGGCCGAGGCGGTTGACGTCGACGATGCAGGTGAGGTTGCCGAGCTGATAGTAGGCGGCGTGCTCGACGGCCTCCCAGACCGCGCCCTCGGCCATCTCACTGTCTCCCGACAGGACCCAGACGCGATACGGGAGTTTGTCCAGATACTTTCCGGCCAGCGCGACGCCGACGGCGATCGCCAGCCCCTGGCCCAGCGATCCGGTGGCCACGTCGACCCAGGGGAGCACGGGCGTCGGGTGGCCCTCCAGCGGGCTGCCGAAGGTGCGGAACCGCAGCAGGTCGGCATCGGAGATCGCACCGGCGGCTTTGAACATCGAGTACAGCAGCGGCGACGCGTGGCCCTTGGAGAAGATCAGATGATCGCCGGCGGGGTTCTTCGGATCGGCGACAGCGTAGCGGAGATGCCCGTCCAGCAGCACCGCCATCAGGTCCGCCGCGGACATCGAGGACGTCGGGTGCCCCGATCCGGCTTCAGTACTGCAGCGGATGCTGTCGACACGCAGTTGCTGGGCGAGTTCGCGCCACCGGTCTGCCTGCGACATGGAGAGACCCTCCCATGAGCCCGCCTGCACCCGTCGTCAGGACGGCGTGCCTTCGGAACTCGCCGTGGCGGTGACTTTGGCGCGGGTGGCCTCGAATTCGTCGACGCCCTGCTCCAGCGCGACCCACGACAGCGTCGCGCACTTGATGCGGACCGGAAACTTGCGCACGCCCTGCAGCGCCACGAGATCGCCGAGCGCGTCTTCGGAGACGGCCTCCC
>DATDQT010000079.1:0-3104 GCA_035292085.1 bacterium | reverse complement strand
AAGAAGTCGGCGACCAGCGCGTCCCGCTTGCGCTTGAGCAGGTCGACGCCCTGCACGGCCACGCGCAGCGTGTTCCGCCGCTGCAGGAGGTTCATCCGGGTGGGGCTGACGGTCTCGGCCATGGCTCAGGGTTCCGCCGCCGGCGGCGTTACCGGATTTTCCGTTCCTCCCAGAGTTCCTCTACCAGCAAACCGTAGTACTTGTCCACGTGGTCTTCCTTGATGCGCTTCAGCTCGCCCTTGGGGAACATGGAGAGCAGCTGCCAGCCCGTCGCCAGCGTGTCCTCGATGGAGCGGTCCGTCTGTCCCTGATTGAGGAACTCCTTTTCGAAACGCTCCGCGAACTGCAAATAGAGCCGGTCACGAGTCGTCAGCGCCTCCTCGCCGATGATGGCCACCAGTCGCCGCAGGTCTACCCCGTTGGCGTACGAGGCAAACACCTGGTCCTTCACGTTGGAGTGGTCCTCGCGGGTGCGCCCCTTCCCGATCCCGTCGTTCATCAGCCGGGAGAGACTGGGCAGCGGGTTGATCGGTGGGTAGACGCCTTTGCGGTGCAGCTCCAGGGAGAGGACGATCTGTCCCTCGGTAATGTAGCCGGTCAGGTCGGCGATGGGGTGGGTGATGTCGTAGTCGGGCATCGTCAGGATCGGGATCTGGGTGATCGAGCCCTTGCGGCCCAGGATCCGGCCGGCGCGCTCGTAGATCGTCGCCAGGTCGGTGTACATGTAGCCGGGGTAGCCGCGGCGGCCGGGGATCTCCTCCCGCGCGGCGCCGATTTCGCGAAGACTTTCACAATTAGATACGATCAAACCATTGTCGACGACGAAGTTATGCGCGGGGTCGACGGTGATGTCGTAGACGAATCCATCCTGAGGAAGACACTCGTCGATGGAGACGATTTCGTCTAAGACGGTCGCATCGTGGGTCAGGGCAACGAGTCGCGCCAGCTCGGGATCCTCAGAATCGCCTCGAGGCCGGAGGACCTCCGCCCACCTCCGAAACGCCGCTCTCGATGTCCGCCTCGATCCTCCCTCAACCTGCGAGATCGTGCTGGATGGGCCGAGATCGGCCCCTTTCACTCCGTAGCGCTCTCTTAGGGACCGCAGAAGCCGCCCGCACACCCGGGGGGCCAGGTCGAAGCCGCTGGCCACCTCGGCACGATCCACATAGAAAGTCCGGGCCTCGTCCAATCTCCGAGCCTTGGCCAAGTGCCCCGCTCCCACGGTCTCGGCGAACGCCCTGACATAGGGCCCGCTCTCGATGACGACATCATGGACCCGACTGGTCCCGAAGTCACTCGTGCTCGTGCGCGACTGCACGCGGCTCACGATCCCCAACCTACGCAGCAACATCTGGAGGCGTGTCGCGCGCCTGCGGTCGGCAGTCGTCAACTGGATGTGTGGCGCCCGGCCTCCTGAACCTCCAACGCACGACCCGTCCCCGTCGAAGTAGCCTCGCAGAAAAGCCGCAATCAGCGGCTCGGCCAGTCGGAATACCGGTCTCAGATCGTTGGGGATACCCAGACCCTTGGCCACCTGGACCAAGACACGGCTGTTTACCCGCGCCATCCAGACGCCATCCTGGTTCCGGTGCAGCTGTATGGTGAGGCCAGGGAACAAGGACCGGAGTGTCCCCATAAAGCGGTCAACAAGACCGCGATCACGATTGGTGAACGACAGATAGTAGGCGCCCTGACCCTGATTCTCGTAAAGGGTTCCGTCGGCGGCGACCAAGCCCAGGATGTAGAGCAGATCCTCGTTCACACCAACCGCGGCGACGCGCAAACCCTCGTGTCTGCCAGAAGTTATCCGCTCGACCTCGGGCATGAAGAACGCCAAATCGGTCTCCGCGGCTCGAGCGATCGTCTGAAGGTCGCCGACGGTGCAGCGACGTTTGCGGGACGCATCGGTCAGGCGCCCGTACGGCAGCCCCAGCATCAACGCGGCCTTGCGCACGCTGCCAAACTTCTCCCGCAGTAAATTGTTGACCACGCCGTTCTTCATGTGGACGAAGAAGGATTCTGTGGCACCCGCTGCAGCCAGCAGTTCCAGCACCGTCGGGCGCCAGGGCTGATCCACCGGGATCCTCCTGGCACTGTAGATCTCGTTTCCTGGCCGAAGCCTGTCCGCGGGAATCATCTCCGGACCGTTCTGCGTATCGACGAGAATCTTGTGGTCCGCGGTGACGCGCAGTTCACCCCCGGAGCGCGTCCTGATCCGCAGTAGTTTCTGCGGAGCGGGCAGCCTGAAGACGTGGCTCACTCGCCCCGGCTGCACCTGCCCGCTATCAAACGACACAGCGGCTGCGCCGTCAGGATGCTCCACCAGATCTTTGATCGGGATGATCTGACCATCCCCCAGAATGACCTCTGAATCACCGTCCAGACAGTAGTTGGTCATGTCCGTGAGAATGACCAGCACTTGCATGTCCAGGTCGAAGGCCAAGTACTGCGCGGCGGTCAGCGCCAGGCGCGGCGTCATCAACCGCTCGATCGCCGGGTCGTCGGCGAGGTTCTGGAAGACGACGCTGCGCGCCAGCGCCCCGGTGGACTCGAACTGCTCGATGAAGTAAGCCGCCTCGCGCTGCGTGATGCCCATCGCGGCGAAGACCACGGCGAACTGTTCCGCCTCCCCCAGGACCTTGGCCTGGCGGGCAATCTGCGCCGCCACCTCGTTATGCGGCAGCCCCGCGCCGGAGAAGAGCGGCAGCTTCTGGCCGCGCACCAGGGTGTTCAGCCCGTCGATGCTAGAGATGCCGGTCTGGATGAACTCTTGCGGCCGCTCCCGGGCCACGGGGTTGATCGGGGCGCCGATGATGGGCAGGCGCTTCTCCGGGATGAGCGGCGGCAGGCCGTCGATGGGATCGCCGCGGCCGTTGAACCGCCGGCCGATAATCTCGCGGGCGACGCCGAAGCGGGCCACCTCCTCGCGCAGGCTGACGGAGGTGCTGGCTACGTCCAGACCCGTGGTCTCCTCGAAGACCTGGATGACGGCGTTGCGCTCGGAGATCTCGATGACCTGGCCGCTGCGCACCGACTCGTCGGGCAGGTGGATGTTGACGATGGCGCCGTAGGAAAGGTCCTTGGCGCCCTCCACGAAGAGCAGC
>DATDQT010000078.1:0-6287 GCA_035292085.1 bacterium | reverse complement strand
GAAGTCCGCGTCCCCGGTGGCGGTGTACGGGCAGATCGACGCGAACGCGCAGAACCGGCAGGCCTTGTAGAAGTCGGGGGTTGCGATAAACCGCTGAGCCCGGACCCCCGCCGCGGCGCGTTCGATGACTGCGACCGTCTGTGCCAGCATTTCGTCGTCGGGGACGGCCTGCCCTATGATCACCTGGGATGAGCCGAGGAAGTGCAGTTCCAGCCGGGTCGGCACGACCCCATAGGCCTCGCGGTAGGCCAGCGCGTAGATCGCCAGCTGCAGGCTCTCGCGGGCGCGGCGGTCGGCGTCTTTCTGCGCGCGCACGTCGGAGGTCTTGAAGTCGATGAGCACGACTTCATCGCCGCGGAGGTCGACGCGGTCCCACCGGCCCTTCACCCGGGTCGCCCCGACCTGAAAGGTAAACGGCGCTTCGACAAACGTCGGCACCAGACCGCTGGACTCCTGAAACACGAAGAACCGGCTCAAGACTTCCCGGCCCTCGTCCAGCCGCCGGTCCTCATGCTCGCGGCTGATGAAGCCTTCATTGACCCAGGCCCGCTCGTAGTGCCGGACCAACTCCTCCAGCGTGACCGGCTGCCGGCGGGCCTTGCGCCGGTGGTACTCGCGGATCGCCTCGTGAATAGCGGTGCCGTAGACCACCCGGTGGTCCCGCAGCAGCGGGACCCGCAGAATGTGCGTGTACTTGAATTTCAGCGGACAGGTCTCGTAGTCGTCGACCTGTCGGAACGACAGCGACACCGGCTGCTCCGGCGGGACGACCCCGGCGAGCTGCTGCTGGCCGTTGACCGGCGGCGCGTGCCGGTGGATGGCTTCCACCGCGGAGACTTTGAAGGCCCCCGCGTCGACCTGGGGGACGTCGAGGGCCTCGAGCACAAACCGGCTGACTCTCCGGGGCCGCACACCGCCGTAGTCCCGGCCGCCGGTCAGGTACAGTTCGTGCCGCGCGCGGGTCATCGCCACGTAGAACAGGCGGCGTTCTTCCTGCAGGTGGAAGTCCCCCGCCGGGAGGATGTCCCGGATGAGCGCGTCCGGCAGCGGAATCGGCTCCAACCGGTGGCGCGTGGGGAACCGGTCCGAGACGCAGCTCACCACGAACACCACCGGAAACTCCAGGCCCTTGGCTTTGTGCACGGTTAGGACGTTGACCGCGTCGGCATCGAACTCCGCTTCCGCCACCGCCGGGTCGTCGCCGGCGGCGATGAGGTCATCCATGTGCGTGACGAACTCCGGCACCCGGTCGTACGCCGCGATTTCCCCGTACTTGGCGACCAGGTCGAAGAAGCGCGCCAGATTGCTGACCCGGATCTCGTCCTCACGCTGACCGGACGTGGCGAGGCGGCGGATGTACCCGGTCCGGGTCACGAGGTATTCGTAGAGCACGCGGCCGGTCGCGTGGTCGTGCATCAGCCGGCGCATCTCTTCCAGATCCTCCAGCAGTTTGGCGAGCGCCGCACGGCTCTCGGGCGTGAGTTCATCGGCGAGGTCGGGGTAGAGATCGAGCCGCCGGAAGACGTGCTCGAGCGTGCGGTTCTTGCGCGACGCGTAGGCCAGCGCTTTGGCCAGGTCGGTGGCGCTGATGAGGTAGAGTGGGGAGACGCCGAGGTAGTAGAGGCTGAGGCTGTCGCCCGGCCGCGCCAGCACGCGCAGGAAGGCCATCGCCAGGCGGATCTCTTCGCGATTGTACAGCCCGCGGCTGCCGGTGAAGCGGTGCGGGACGCCGCGCATGTTCAGCGCCCGCAGGAACGGGTCGGCGTCGTTGTTGCTGCGGACGAGGATCGCAAAATCGGAAAGGCGCGCCTCGCCCCGCTCCACGCGCTGGGCGATCGTGGCGGCGACCCAGTCCGCCTCGGTGCTCAACGTGTCGAAGTGGTTGTGCTCGACGGCGCGCCCCTGAGGGCGCACCGCGACGAGGCGTTTGTCGACGTGCGCACGGACTTCCAATCGGTCGGGGTCGTTGTGGCGGACCAGACGGTACGCCGCGTCGAGGATGCCCTGGTGCGACCGGTAGTTGTGCACCAGGACGACCTTCGCCGCCGCGGGATAGACGTCGAGGAAGGCCAGGATGTTGCTGATCGCCGCGCCGCGGAACTTGTAGATCGACTGGTCGTCATCGCCGACCACCGCGAGGTTCTGGCGGGTGCCGGCCAGCAGGCGGACCAGCTGGAACTGCGCGTAGTTCGTGTCCTGAAACTCATCGACGAGAATGGCGGCAAACCGGTCTTGATACTCGCGCAGGATTCCCGCCCGCTCGCGGAACAGCCGCAGCGGCAGGGTGATCAGATCGCCGAAGTCGACCATCCCGTCCGCGGCCAGGAGGTCCTGGTACCGCTGGTAGGTGAGCGCGATCTCATGGTGCCGGCGGGCTTCATCGGCCAGTTCGGCGTCGGCGGGAGTCTCGGCCGCGCGCCGCACCAGGTCGTCGGCGTGCACGCGGTAGTCTGCCGGGCTGACGTCTTCGTCTTTCGCCCGGCTGAACAACGCCAGCAGCGCCGTGAGGTAGCGGGTGGGGTCACCCAGCGGCCGGTAGACATCGAGGGGAAGATCAAACAGATGATCGCGGAGGAAGATGACCTGCTCGGCCTTGGTGAGAATCCGGAAATCCGGCGGCAGACCCAGGTCGAGGGCGTGGTCGCGGAGCACGCGGTCGCCGAACGCGTGGAACGTGTTGATGGCGACGTCACTGTAACCGTAGGGGACCAGGACGTCGACCCGTTCTTCCATCTCCGCGGCGGCCTTGTCGGTAAACGTGAGGGCCAGAATCTCCGACGGCCGGTGGCGCTTGGTCGCGACCAGCCAGGCGATGCGCCGGGTGATGACGGTGGTCTTGCCGGTGCCGGCCCCGGCGACGATCAACAGCGGGCCCGATTCGTGCGTGGCCGCGCGCCGCTGCTGGTCGTCCAGCCCCTCTAAGATCCGCTCGTCCGTCGCATGCGCCTCGCGGACGAGACCACCCTCCAGGGCCAGCGGCACCTGGCCGCCCCCGGCGATCCGTTCCGTGGTCCGTGTACGATCGGTCTTCATGGCGACTCAGCATCCGGTGCGGTGCCCAGCACGTGGCTCAGTGTCTGGACGATGGCCGCGGTGGAAAACCCCCGGCGTTCCAATGCGCCCGCCAGGCGGCGGAACGCGGTCTTGCGGTCGGCCGACCGGTAGCGCCGGGCCAACCCGCGGGCGACACGCAATGCCAATGCCGTCTCGTCGGCGGGCTGCAGCCGCGCGGCAATCACCCCGTCGATGACGGCCCGATCGACCCCCTTCTGCCGGAGTTCCGCGCGCAGCCGGACGGCCCCGCTGGGCCGGTGGGCGAGGCGGCTCTCGAGCCAGAGCCGGGCAAACCGCGCATCGTCGAGCAGCCCGTCGTGCTCGAGTTCCTCGAGGACCGTCTCGCATATCGCCGGCGGCACGCGGCGCAGCCGAAGGCGTGTCAGCAGCTCGTGGCGGCTGCGTGGCCGGACGGCGAGCAAGCGCTGCGCATACAGGCGGGCCCCCGCGATCGTGTCCTGCAGCCGCAACGCCTGGACGGTTTCCGCGTCAATCTCGTCGCCGGCGGCCAATCCCAGCGCAGCCAGCGCAGCCGGATTCACCCGCAGCCGCGTCCCGTCGGCGAAGACGACTCGTTGATGGCTCCAGCGCCCGCGAGGCGGCTCGAGCCGGGCGATCCGCACGGCGATCAGACTTTGGCCTTCGCGGCGACCTCCTTCCCGGGCGCACCCGCCGCCGGCGGTTCGGCGACCTTCGCCGGCCGCAGCAGCCCGACCGCGGCCCGCACCCGCCGTTCGATCTCGCGGGCGAGTTCCGGGTTGTTGTCCAGGAAGTCTCTGGCGTTGTCACGCCCCTGCCCCAACTTCATCTCGCCGAAGGCAAACCACGTCCCCGTGCGCTGCACGATGCCGTGGGCGACCGCGACGTCCAGCGTGCTCGCGGACTTGGAGATGCCGTGCCCGTAGTAGATGTCGACTTCGGCATCGCGAAACGGCGGAGCGACTTTGTTCTTGACGACTTTGACCCGGGCGCGCATGCCCTTGACCTCATCGCCGGACTTGATGTTCTCGATCCGGCGGATCTCCATCCGGACCGACGAGTAGAACTTCAGCGCCCGGCCGCCGGTGGTCGTCTCGGGGTTGCCGAACATGACGCCGATCTTCTCGCGAATCTGGTTGATGAAGACCACGATGGTGTTTGACCGGCTGATCGCGCCGACGAGTTTGCGCAGCGCCTGCGACATCAGCCGCGCCTGCAGGCCGACGTGCGCGTCGCCCATGTCGCCTTCCAGTTCCGCCCGCGGCACCAGCGCGGCGACCGAATCGACGGTGACGACGTCGACCGCCCCGCTGCGCACCAGCATCTCGGCGATCTCCAGGGCCTGTTCGCCGGAATCGGGCTGCGAGATCAGGAGGTTATCGATGTTCATGCCCACGGCTTTGGCGTACTTGGGATCCAGCGCATGCTCGGCGTCGATGAACGCGGCGACACCGCCTTCGCGCTGTGCTTCGGCCATGATGTGGTAGCCCAGCGTGGTCTTTCCGGACGACTCCGGTCCATAAATCTCGACGACCCGCCCCCGCGGGACGCCCCCGACCCCCAGGGCGATGTCGAGGGCCAGCGCGCCGGTCGGGATGACCTCGACCTGGAGCCGGGCGGATGCCTCGCCCAGTTTCATGATGGATCCCTTACCGAACTGTTTCTCAATCTGGCTTACGGCCAGATCGAGCGCCCGCTGCCGCTCATCCATTTTCTAATCCTCCAATTCATGTCGCGCGCATCGTACCAAACAAGTGTTCGCTTGTCAATGCCTCACCTGAGCTGTCGGCTCGGGACTCAACATACACTAGTTCTAGTGGTTCCCGAGGGGAACCTCCTCAAGGGCTTCGTATGTCGCCCCAGAGGGGCTCAGACGGCTTTCATATACGGTCAGGGTGCGCACCACCTGCGATCCCGGCGAAATGTCTCTGAAGCGCTCCAGCGCGCGAGGGAGCTCTCCCCAGTTGCGCCCGTCCCGGATCCTTGCCAGCGTCAGGTGAGGCTGGAACCGCCGGCCTTCCGGAGGGAATCGCTGCCTGGCCAGGTGCTCGTCCAGCCTGGCAGCGAGCGACTCCAGGTGTTCCCGCCCCTCGCTGACGCCGACCCAGAGAACCTGGGGGCGGCGGACGCTGGGGAACGCTCCAACGGATTCCAGCGTGATTCGGAACGACTGCACGGTCCCGGCGGCCTCCCGGGTCGCCGTTCGAACCCGGGTCACCTGCGCGCTGGGAATCCCGCCCAGGAACCTCAGCGTGAAATGCAGGTTCTCCGGCTTGATCCACTTGAGCCGGACGCCGGCCGTCTCCAGCGCGCGCTCCAGTTCGACCACCGCGGTCCGGAGCGCCGGATCCAGGTCGACGGCTACGAAGGTGCGGTGAGAATCGGCCATGACTCGAGCAGGTGCAGCCGCAGCATGTTCAGCGCGGCCTGAGCGGCCAGCAGGCGGATCCCGCGCCGGCCCGGCTCCGGGCCCAGGTTGAGGCGGTGCGTCCGCGTCCCATCCACGTGGGCGAGACCAAAGAACACCAGGCCCACCGGTTTCTCCGCCGTGGCGCCGCCCGGACCCGCGACGCCGGTCACGGCGAGGCCCAGATCGCTTCCGGTGCGGCGGCGGATGCCCTCGGCCATCGCGCCGGCGGCCTGGGGGCTTACCGCCCCAAAGGCCGCGATCATCACCGGATCAACGTCGAGCAAGGTGGTCTTCAGTCGATCGCTGTACGCGACGACCCCGCCGAGAAAATATGCCGAACTCCCCGGCACGTTCGTGAACCGCTCCCCGATCAGACCGCCCGTGCACGATTCCGCGACGCTTACGGTGAGCGCGCGTTCGACCAGCAGCGCGCCGGTGACCTGCTCCAGGGTCTGGTCGTCCACGCCATACACGAGCGTCCCCAGCCGGTCGCGGATCAGCCGCTCCCCGCGGTCGAGCATCTGCCGCACGTCGTCAGGCGCGCCTTTGGCGGTCAGACGCAGGTGCACTTCACCCAGTTTCGCGTAGGGGGCGACCGTCGGTGCCGTGCCGCCCGCCAGATCCCGGATGCGCGATTCCACCGCCGACTCTCCTTCGCCGGTCACACGCAGCACGCGGGACCCGATGACGATGTCGCGGCGCATCTGTTCGCGGAGCAGCGGCAGGAGGTAGTCGGTGACCATCGCTTCCATCTCATAGGGCACGCCGGGCATGATGACGATGGTGGTGTGGGTGAGGTCGAGATGAATTCCCGGAGCGGTGCCGCGGGTGTTGGGGATCGGGC
>DATDQT010000077.1:0-17314 GCA_035292085.1 bacterium | reverse complement strand
CACGCGGGCAGACATTCAGACAATCCAGCGGCTGATCAACGAGTTCCGTGCGGAGTTGGCGGCCCTGGGCGTCCGGGTCACCGCGGTGGAGGAAGAGCTCACGGCCCTCAAGGCCCGTGTGGACAACACCTTCATCACCGGCGACTGGACGTACGTCTACGGCCTGGGCTACGAGACAGTGCCCGGGAGCGGCCCTCGCTTCGAGGGTTCTCCGTACCCGTCAATCCAGCGCAACCGGATCCGTCTTACCTTCCGGGGCCGCGTCGGGAGCCACACATCGGTCTTCCTGCGCGCCCGGTGGAACAGCCGGGTCTCGGGCTTCAGCGGGGCGGATGCGTTCACAGTTGACTTCGACCGGCTGTACTTCGACTACGCCGCGCCGTTTGGCGTGTCGTTCCGCGTCGGTCGCGACTACTGGACCCTGGGTGACAACGGCGTTCTGCTCGGTGGGTTGGCCTCCAAGGAAGGCGTTCGGGCAATCGCCACCTTCGGTCCGCTGACCTTTACAGGGATCGCCTACTTCGGGCCACCGCTGAGTTGGGAATTTGGGAACGTCGCCATCCCGACTTGGTCCACCTACGGTGCCCGAGCGCAGGCCTCGCTCATCCCCGGCTGGACGTTCGGCGTGAACTTCCGCGCCGACCGCTGCTTGGGGGCCGGCGGGGAAATCCCCGGCTGTATTCCGGGCGGTCTCTTCCAGGGCTGGAACTGGCCCCTCGGGGTCTTTACCGGCACCGGCTGGAGCTTCGACTGGTCGGGCGACATCATTCCCGGCGTGACGTTCTCCGGCGAATACGCCGTGTTCACGCCAACGCTGGGATGTCCGTCGGTGGCGATCCTGGGAATTACGACCAACACCGGTTGTAGCGCACTGTTCGTCAACCTGGGGCTTGACCTCGGCCGGCTGACCGGATTTACGACCTTCCGGCCCAGTGTCAACGTCTGGTACAAGAACTACGGTGCCTACTACAACACGCAGCAGAACTTCCAGGGCAGCCTCAGCGGATTCTGGTGGGGCTTCAACCTCCGGAACGTGCGGGCGTGGGGGGCCGACATCAGCATCGTGCCCATCACCAACCTCACGCTGTACTTCGGGTACGAGAACGGTTGGGTCAACATGGCGCAGGGAACCTACAACTTCCCGGCCGTGCTCGCGGGCGACAACTACGTGATCTGGTTCGCACGGGGCACGTACAACCTCGGGCACAACTCGAGCGTCATGTTGGAGTACTACAACTACCGCAACGTGACGACTGCGATGCAGATCGAGAGTCTGCTGGCAGTGCGTTTGTTCACGCGCTGGTAGTCAGGTTCGCAGGTGGGCCCGGGGGGAACTTCCCCCGGGCCCTTTTCGTTTTCCTGAATGTATTCCGCTTCGGAAGCGTGTGCGCTACAATGGCGGTCGGAGGGACGACGCTATGAAGATCGCGCTGCTCATGCTCGTGCTGGCCGTGGTGGCCCAGTTTCCCAGTTGTGCTGGCTTCGGGTTCGGGAATCCGAATGTGACCGAGTCGGGGGACATCGTCGGATTCGTCGACGATAAGTACATCGCGGCCATCGACGGTCCGCCGGCGCCCTACATCGTGATCGGGGCGACCGAGTACCAGGTGCCCTGGGACTTCTACCGCAGGGTCGGCATCGGTGACCTCGTCCGGTTCAGCAAGGGGATCTGGACCATCATCCGGAAGGCGCGATAGATTGACAGGCTGAGGGTCAGGTGATAGAGTCCTGACGAACACGCCCCACCTTTAAACCGGTCCTGTGAGACCGGAAAGGGATGCGATGAGATACCGGAAACCGGGAGCCGGAAACCGGCAACCGAACATGCAGGCACAATGGGGTAGGGGATATGTCCTCTACCCCGTTTTTCTTTGCGCAATCGCCGGCTACCGGCTCCCGGCTACCGGATACCGCGGATGTGCGACATGAGACACCTCCTCGCCCTCCGCGAACTGTCTCCCCAGGAGATCACCGACCTGCTCGATCTCGCCGAGCTATCGGCCGTGGCGGGACGCGGTGAACAGCTGAGCGGGACGACCCTGGCCACGCTGTTCTACGAACCGAGCACACGGACGGAAATCTCCTTTGAGCTCGCCGCCCGGAAACTGGGCGGCGGCGTCGTGCGCTGCGATGTGGATCGCAGCAGCGTGCAGAAAGGCGAATCGCTCGTGGACACCGTGCGGACGCTCGCGGGTCTGGGTGCCGATGCCATCGCGATCCGGCATCCCTCCGCCGGTGCCGCCCACCTGGCCGCCGCGCACGTGCGCTGCGCGGTCATCAATGCCGGCGACGGCATGCACGAGCATCCGACCCAGGGTTTGCTCGACTTGCTGACCGTGCGCCGGGCGAAGGGGCGGATTGCCGGACTGCGCATCGCCGTCGTCGGCGACATCAGGCATTCCCGTGTCGCCCGATCCGCCGCCTGGGGATTTTCGAAACTCGGGGCATCGGTGGTCGCGGTCGGGCCGGCGACGCTGCTGCCGACGCCCGGCGACGGCCTCCCGCTGCACCTGACTACCTCGCTCCGCGTCGGGCTCGAAGGTGCGGATGTCGTGATGGTGCTGCGGATGCAGCGCGAGCGCCAGGCCGGCGGAGACGTCCCGACCCTGGCCGAGTACACGCGGGGGTGGGGCGTCAACAGTCAGGTGCTGCGCGCGGCGAGACCCGATGCCATCCTGATGCATCCGGGCCCTGCCAACCTCGGAATCGAATTGACCGCCGACGCCGCATACGGACCGCAGTCGCGCATCGCCGCGCAGGTCGCCGCGGGCGTAGACGTCCGGATGGCGGTCCTGGCATGGGCCCTCGGCCGGGAGCGCCTGCTGCGTCCGTCACTTGCTCGTCGGCGCGACCGGCGCAAGACCTTCGTGGCAAACGGGCTCCTCGAATTTGACCAGTCGCGCACCCAGACTCCGCTCGCTGAGCCCGCGTCTACGATTCGCAATGACTGACGCGCGCCCGATTCCCGATTCCCTTCTCATCACCGGCGGTCGGGTCGTCGATCCGTCCACGGCGACAGACCGGATGGCCGACGTCCTGATCGAGCACGGCCGGATCGCCGCCGTGGCCGGAGCGATCCCATCCGGTGAGCATCGCGTCATCGATGCCGGTGGGCGGGTGGTCGTCCCCGGCCTGATTGATCTGCACGTCCACCTGCGGGATCCTGGACAGACCCACAAGGAGGACATTGCCAGCGGCACCACGGCAGCGGTACGCGGGGGGTTCACGGCAATCGCCTGCATGCCCAACACCGTGCCCCCGATCGACCATCCGGCGATCGTCGAGTACGTCCGCAGCATGGCATCGAAGACCGGCGCGTGCCGCGTCTATCCCATCGCCGCGATCACCAAGGCCCTGGCAGGCGAAGAACTTGTCCCGATCGGCGGGCTGGCGGCCGCGGGCGCCATCGGGTTCTCCGACGACGGGTCCGCGGTGGCGAACGCGGAGCTGGTCCGCAAGGCGATGGCGTACGCCTCCATGTACGGCCTGCCGGTGATGGAGCACTGTGAGGATCGCACGCTGGCGCGAGCGGGCGTCATGCACGAAGGGGAGTGGTCGGCCGTGCTTGGTCTGCACGGCATCCCCACGGTCAGCGAAGACACCATCGTCGCCCGCGACTTGCTGTTGGCCGCGGCCGCGGGAGCGCACCTCCACGTCCTGCACGTCAGTACGGCGGGGAGCGTGCGCCTCATCCGCGAGGCGAAACGCCGCGGCGTCCGCGTCACGGCGGAAGTGACCCCGCACCATCTCGTTCTCACCGACGCAGCGGTGCAGGGTTTCGACACGAACTTCAAAGTGAATCCGCCGCTGCGGTCGGCCGCCGACGTCGCCGCCCTGCGGGAGGCGCTGGCCGACGGGACGATTGACGCGATTGCCACAGACCATGCGCCACATACGATCGAAGAGAAGATGGTGGAATTTGACCAGGCGCCGTTCGGCGTGATCGGGCTGGAGACGGCGGTGGGCGTGGTGCTCACGACCCTCGTGGCCCCCGGTATCATCGGGGTATCCGATCTGGTCCGGATGATGAGCACCGCGCCGGCGTCCATCCTCGGAGTGCCCGGCGGAACACTGTCCATTGGAGCACCCGGCGACGTGACGATTCTCGACCTCGACCGGGCATGGAGCGTTGATCCGGCGGCCTTCGCGTCGAAATCGCAGAACACGCCGTTTGCCGGGTGGAGCCTGAAAGGCAAGGCGGTGGCCACCATTGTCGGCGGCGAGATCAAGTTCAGCGAATTGGAGGGGGAGGCACGAGTGCCGGCGCCTGTGCATCGCGAGTCATGAAGCGCGAATCGCCTGCAGCGATCCCACCAGGCCCGAAGCCCGAAGCCCGAAGCCCGTCTCTGGCGGTTGAAGTCGCCGGCATCACCTTTGAGCACCCGGTCTTGTCGCCTCCGGGCCCGCTGGGGTTCGGCCGCGAGGTGCAGTCGATCGTCGACCTCCGCGCGTTTGCCGGATTCATCACCAAGTCGGTCACCGTGGAGGCCCGAGGCGGCCACTCCTATCCGCAGATCGCGCGGACCGACGGTGGGTGGCTGAATGCGCTCGGCCTGCCCAACCACGGGCTGGCGGCGTTCATCGCCAAGGATCTCCCGTTCCTCCGGACGCTGGGGATTCCGATCATTGTCAGCGTTGCCGCAGACTCTGAGGCCGACTTCGTGACGCTGGCCGAGTGGCTCGATCAGGAAGCCGGCGTTGCCGCGATCGAGGCCAACGTCTCATGCCCGAATGTCGCCGACGGCATGGTGTTTGGCACGGACCCGTCCGCCACGCACCGCCTCGTCACGGCACTGCGCCGCGCTACTTCGCGTCCGCTGTTTGTGAAGCTCACCCCGAATGTGACCGACATTGTGGCGATTGCCCGGGCCGCGGAAGAGGCGGGCGCGGATGCCCTGTCGCTGATCAACACGCTGCAGGGTCTTGCCGTTGACGTCCGCGCGCGCCGGCCGAAGCTGGGTGCCGGACTGGGGGGCCTGTCGGGCCCCGCGATCCGTCCCGTCGCCGTGCGGATGGCCTGGGAAGTCTCGCGCGCCTGCCGGGTTCCGGTGATCGGGATGGGCGGGATTGCCACGGCCGACGACGCGCTGGAGTTCCTCATCGCCGGCGCGACCGCTGTGGCCGTCGGTTCTGCGGCGATCGACCGGCCCGCGGTGGCCGCCGAAATCCGGGACGGGCTCGAAGCCTATCTCATCGAGCAGGGCATTGGCGACGTCCGCGGACTGATTGGTAGCCTGGAAATGCCGGTGTCCGGGGTCCGGGGTCCGGGGTCCGAGAACCCATGAGCTCAGTTGTTCCGGACACCGGACATCGGACATCGGACCCCGAGCGCGCCCGAGGGCGGGCGCGCTTGATCGTCGCCCTCGATGTCCCCACATTGAATGAGGCCGCGGCGCTGGTGGACGAACTCGGTCCGCTGGTGAACTGGTTCAAGATTGGATCCGAACTGTACACCGCCGCCGGGCCCGATGCGGTCCGGATGGTCCTCCACCGGGGCGGGCAGGTGTTCCTCGATCTCAAATACCACGACATCCCCAATACCGTCGGCCGCGCCGTCGCCGCCGCCGCGGCGCTCGGCGTCTCGATGCTGGACGTTCACGTCGCCGGCGGCCCAGAGATGCTGCGGGCTGCGGTCGAAGCCGGAAGTCCGAAGTCCGGAGCCCGTCCGTTGATCCTGGGCCTCACTCTCCTCACGAGCGACTCCGATCCCCAGGCCCGATCCGTCGTACTCGAAAGGGCGCGCAAGGCCAAGGCTGCCCGCCTCGACGGCGTTGTCAGCTCGGCCCACGAGACGGCCGCCGTCAAAGCCGCCTGCGGCCGGGACTTCATCGTAGTCACCCCGGGCATCCGGCTGAAGGCCGCAGCCGGAGACGACCAGCGCCGTACCATGGGTCCGTTCGAGGCGCTCGCCGCCGGCAGTGACTACCTCGTCGTCGGGCGGCCAATTACCCAATCGCCTGAGCCTCGGGCAGCCGCCGCCCTCATCCTCGAAGACATGGATGCTGCTCTGGACCGCTAGGTACGCACGGCCCGAGTCGAGAATTCCAACGTATGGAACCCTCCGAACTCCAGGCCCTTCTCCAGCAGGTGGGAGCCATCCAGCAGGGGCACTTCCTCCTCAGTTCGGGGATGCACAGTACCCACTACATTCAGTGCGCGCTGCTCCTTCAATACCCGCGTCATGCCGAGCGGGTCGGCCGGGCCCTGGCGGAGAGGTTCCGCACCGCCGCACCCTCGGTGGTGATCGGCCCCGCCTACGGCGGGATGATCGTCGCCCACGAGGTGGCTCGAGCCTTCGACGCGCGGGCCCTGTTCGCCGAGCGGGTCGAAGGCAAATTCGAGTTGCGGCGTTCGTTTACGATCGGCGCCGGAGAGCCCGTCCTCGTCGTCGAGGACGTGGTGACCACGGGGTCATCCACATTGGAAGTGAGACGCCTGGCGGAACGCCAGGGAGGCCGGGTGATAGGGATCGGCGCGCTCGTCGACCGCTCCGAGGGCCCGCTGGGGTTTGACGTGCCGTTCGAAGCCCTGCTGACCATTCAGGTGGACACGTACATCGCCGCCGTCTGCCCCCTCTGCGCCGCCGGCGTCCCGCTGGTCAAGCCGGGCAGCCGCAGCCCGCAGGGTCCGCTCGCGGCAACATCAGAGGCCGCGGAGCGGCCAATCTCTTTCCCTCGTTGACACCCTTTCGAAGCCGTACCTATAATGAGCAAAACCCCCCGGAGGCGGTGCGTTGGCGCTGCTGGATGACATCGACGAAATTCTCATCCCGGCCGACGCGCTGGCTGCGCGCGTCCGGGAGCTGGGCGAAAAGATCAGCCGGGACTACGAAGGAAAGGAACCGCTCCTCGTCGCGATCTTGACGGGAGCGGTTCTGTTTGTGTCGGATCTCATTCGTCGGATCTCGATCCCCTGCCATCTGGATTTCATGGCGACGAGTGCCTACGGCGACGGCACCGAGAGCACCGGCGTCGTCCGCATCCTCAAAGACCTCAACCAGCCGATCGAGGGCCGCCACGTCATCATCGTCGATGACATCATCGACACCGGGCTGACGATGGATTACCTGCTGGAGACGCTCAAGCCACGGTATCCAGCCAGCCTGCGCGTCTGCGGCCTGCTGGACAAAGTCTCCCGCCGCCGGCGCCACGTACCCATCGACTACCGCGGGTTCGAAATTCCAGACAAATTCGTCGTCGGCTACGGTCTGGACTTCGGTGAACGCTACCGCAACCTGCCGTTCATCTGCGTGCTGAAATCCGAGGTCTACGGCGCCCGGCCCTTCGCCGACACCGCGCAGCCGGCGCCGTTCTCCGTGCGATGATTGAGTCCATTGCCCCCACGAAGGACGTCCTGCGAACACCGGCGGAGCCGGACGCGATCGGCCGGAACCGTCCCGCACGCCGCGCATACGGTCTCGACGAGATCGCGCTGGCCCCTGCGTCGGCGACGGTAGACCCCTCGGACGTCGATCTCGCCTGGTCGGTGGGGCGGTACCGCGTGGCGCTGCCGTTTATCGCCTCGGCGATGGACAGCGTGGTCGACGTCCACTCGGCCACCGCGCTCTCGCGGTTGGGCGCCGTGGCCGTGCTCAACCTGGAAGGCCTTCAGACCCGCTATGATGACCCGGCGGCGGTGTTGGTGGAACTGACCGCGGCCTCCGGGGAGGACGTTGTCCCGCTGATGCAGCGGTGCTATCAGCGCCCTGTCCGCGACGAGCTGATCGCCGCGCGGATCCGGGCGCTGGTCGACGCCGGTGCACTCGCCGCCGTGTCGATGACCCCGGGCTCGGCGGCGCGTCTGGTGCCGGCGGCCGAGCAGGCGGGGGCCCACATCTTGGTTATCCAATCCACGGTCGTCACCGACGCGCACTCGTCATCGCGCGGCCGGTCCGTGTCCATCCGCGAGGTGATCGCCCAGGCGAACGTACCGGTGATGGTGGGCAACTGCGTCGGCTTCGACGCGGCCGCGGCCCTGCTGGACGCCGGCGCGGCGGGTCTCTTCGTCGGTGTCGGCCCGGGAGCGGCATGTACGAGCCGCCGGGTCCTGGGCGTGGGCGTCCCGCAGGCGACGGCGATCGCCGACGTTGCGGCGGCCCGCGATGCGTTCCACACGCGCAGCGGCCGGTACATCCCGATCGTGGCCGACGGCGGGATCGCGACCGGCGGCGACGTCGCCAAGGCGATCGCCTGCGGGGCCGACGCGGTCATGCTGGGATCCGCGCTGGCCCGCGCGAGCGAAGCGCCCGGCCGCGGGTATCACTGGGGCATGGCGACCCCCCACGCGGCGCTTCCGCGCGGGACGCGCATCAAAGTCGGGACGACGGGGACCCTGGAGCAGATCCTGCTGGGCCCCGCGCAAACCGACGACGGCACGCAGAACCTTGCCGAGGCGCTGCGCACGGCCATGGGTATGTGTGGGGTGCGGACAATCCAGGAGATGCATGCAGTGGAAATCCTCATTGCCCCTGCCCTGGCGACGGAGGGGAAGGCTCTGCAATTCTCCCAGAGGGTCGGCCAAGGCCGATGACCCACGGGCATCGGATACCGGGCATCGGGCACCGTCGCGTCAAGCCCGCCGGCACGACCGAAGCCCGAAGGACGGAGCCCAAAGCCCGGCAGTCGGTCACCCCGGACACCGTTATCGTCCTCGACTTCGGCGCGCAGTACGCTCAGCTGATAGCCCGGCGCGTTCGTGAAGCGAAGGTGCGCAGTCTCATCCTCCCCCACGATACGCCCGTGGCCGACCTGCTGGCTCTGCAGCCCAAAGGTCTGATTCTCTCGGGCGGGCCGGCCAGCGTGTACGAGAATGGGGCCCCGCGAACCGATCCGGCGCTCTTTCACAGCGAGATTCCGATCCTTGGCATCTGCTACGGCATGCAGCTCATGGCATACGAACTCGGCGGGCGGACCTCGCCGGCCGGACAGCGGGAGTACGGGCGCACGCGACTGTACGTGGACGACCGCGGGGCCCTCTTCGCCGGGCTGGAGACCAAACTGCTGTGCTGGATGAGTCACGGCGACTCAGTCGTCGAGGTTCCGGCGGGCTTCAGGCCTCTTGCCCATACCGACAACAGCCCCATCGCCGCGATGGCCGATCCGCCGCACCGGCTGTACGGCCTGCAGTTTCACCCGGAGGTCACGCATACTCCGTGGGGCGCTCAGGTGCTCCAGAACTTCCTGTACCACGTCTGCGACTGCCGCCCGCAGTGGACCATGGCCTCGTTCATCGAGGCAGAGGTGGACCGCATCCGCCGGCGGGTCGGCTCGGGCCGGGCAATCTGCGCCCTGTCGGGTGGGGTGGACTCTGCGGCCGCGGCCGCCCTGGTCCATCAGGCCATCGGGGGCCAGTTGACGTGCATCTTCGTCGACCACGGGCTGCTCCGGCGTGGGGAGGCGGACCAGGTGCTCCGGACCTTCCGGGATCACTTCCAGATCCCGCTGGTCCACGTCGAGGTGGGCGAGCGTTTCCTTGAGCGGCTGGCCGGGGTGGTGGACCCGGAGGTCAAACGCAGGCGGATCGGCGAGGAGTTCATCGCGATCTTCGAAGAACAAGCGGCCACGCTGGGGGCGATCGAATATCTCGTTCAGGGGACGCTGTACCCGGATGTGATCGAGAGCGGCACGAGGACGGCCGCGCGGATCAAGACCCACCACAATGTCGGGGGACTGCCCGAGACGATGCACCTGGCGCTGTTGGAGCCGTTCCGGGAGTTATTCAAAGACGAGGTCCGTGAGGTCGCCCGGCAGCTGGGGCTGCCCGATGAAATGGTCTGGCGCCACCCGTTCCCCGGTCCAGGGCTGGCCGTGCGGATCCTGGGGGAGGTGACAGCGGAGCGGCTCGATATCCTTCGTGCGGCGGACGCGATCGTCGTCGACGAGGTCCGCGCCGCCGGGCAGATGCGAGACATCTGGCAGGCCTTTGCGGTGCTGCTGCCGGTCCGCACGGTGGGAGTGAAAGGCGACGCGAGGACGTTCGGCCACGCCGTCATCGTGCGCGCGGTCACCAGCGAGGACGGCATGACCGCCGATTGGGCCCGCCTGCCCGACGACCTCCTCGAGCGTCTTGCCAGCCGCATCACCCGAGAGGTTCCCGCGATCACCCGCGTCGCGTACGACATCACCAGCAAACCGCCCGCCACCATCGAGTGGGAATAACACAACCGTAGGTGGACTTCCTCAAAGATCTGAACCCTCCGCAGCGGGACGCCGTCGAGCATCCCGGGGGGCCGTTGCTGATTCTGGCGGGCGCCGGCAGCGGGAAGACTCGCGCGCTGGCCTACCGGATCGCACACCTCGTCCGGAACGGTGGGGTCGCTCCGCAGCGCATCCTGGCGGTCACCTTCACGAACAAGGCCGCCAACGAGATGCGGACCCGCGTCGACCGGCTGGTCGGCGCGGCGATCGGCCGCGCGATGTGGATCGGTACCTTCCACCACATTTGCAGCCGCATCCTCCGGCGCCACGGCGACCGCATCGGGGTCGCGCGCAATTTCCTCATCTACGACGACGACGACCAGCGCCGGGTGGTCCGGGATGTGCTGGATGACCTCGGTCTGGATGAACGCCGGTTCCCCCCGCCCCTGCTGCTCTCGCTGATCGATCGCGCGAAAAACGACGCCGTCGACCACGCCGCCTACGCGGAGCAGGCGACCGGGTGGTTCGAGGAGATCGTCGCCCGCGTCTTCCGCGGGTACCAGCGGGCGCTGCAGGAGCGAAACGCGCTGGATTTTGACGACCTGCTCCTGGGCGTCATCCGCCTCTTCGATGAGGCGCCCGAGATCAAGGAAGAGTATCAGGAGCGGTTCCTCCACGTGCTGGTCGATGAATATCAGGACACCAACCGCGCCCAGTACCTCATCGTGAAGACGATCGCCGAAAGACACCGGAACCTGTGCGTCGTCGGCGACGATGACCAGTCGGTGTACAGGTGGCGGGGAGCCGATGTGCGCAACATCCTCGAGTTCGAACGCGATTACCCCGATGCCAGGATTGTCAAGCTCGAGGAGAACTACCGGTCTACCAAAACAATCCTCGCGGCGGCGTCCGGTGTGATCCGGCATAACCCTCACCGTCACGGCAAGCACTTGTGGACGGCGAACGAGACCGGCGAGCCGCTGACCCTCTACGAGGCCTACGACGGCCACGACGAGGCGCGGTTTGTCGCCAGCGAGATCAAGCGTCTCCGGGAGCCAGACCCCGAACCGCGTCGCTACAACGACGTTGTCGTCCTCTACCGCACCAACGCGCAGTCCCGGCTCTTTGAAGAACAGTTCCTGCGCACCGGCATCCCGTACACCATCGTCGGCGGGCTGCGGTTCTATGAGCGCAAGGAGATCAAGGACGTGCTCGCCTACCTCCGCCTGTCGCTCGCGCCTTACGACAGCGTGAGCCTGAAGCGGGTGGTAAACGTCCCCCGCCGGGGCATCGGCGATGTCAGCCTGGAACGGCTGGACGCGTTCGCCGCTGCGCGAGGGTTGAACCTGTACGAAGCGATGGCCAACCCCGAAGGACTGGAGCAATTGCCCAGGCAGGCTCAGCGCTCGGCCGGCGAGTTCGTGGGTCTGATCGAGCGGCTGCGCGACCGCGCCGGGCGGGTCCGGGCCGCTGACCTCATCGAGATGGCGATCGCCGAATCCGGCTACCAGGCCATGCTGGACGCGGAGGACACCGACGACGCCTACAGCCGGGTGGAGAACCTCCGGGAACTCGTGACGGTCGCCCAGGAGTTCGAGCAGACGACGGGTGAGGAGAGCCTGGATGCGTTCCTGCAGCACCTCGCGCTGGTCACCGACCTCGATACCTGGTCAGAGGAGATCGACCGGGTCACGCTGATGACGCTGCACGCCGCCAAGGGCCTGGAATTCCCCGTCGTCTTCCTGGCCGGTCTGGAGGAAGGGTTGTTCCCCCACGCCAGGTCGCTGGACGAGGAAGGCGGGATGGAGGAGGAACGGCGCCTCTGTTACGTCGGGATGACCCGCGCCAAAGTACGCCTGTACCTGACCTACGCGCGGAACCGGGCCATTTTTGGGACCACCGTCCCCGCCGTCCCCTCGCGGTTTCTCGACGAGGTCCCCGCCGAGCTGATCGCCCACCCCACTGTCCCCGCTCCACCGCCGGTCGCCTGGGAGGAGGAGCCCGAGCGAGATCTGCCCGTGCTGGCCATCGGTGACCAGGTCCGCCACGCCAGCTTCGGTGAGGGCCGGGTCCTTGAGGTGGAGGGCGAGGGGGTCCGCACCGTGGTCACGGTCCAGTTTGAGCGGGGGGTCAAACGGCTGGCACTCAACTACGCCCCCCTCGAACGCGTCTGATTTGTAACAATTCATGCCGGCGCCGGTCAGGGGGGAGGAACGTCCCTCCCCGGGTGGAATAGAAACTTAATTCAAACCACTATGCCCGAGTATATTATTGTATAAATCCCTCGAGGCAAAGGAGGACGGGGCAGATGGTACGGAGGGCAACAGCATTCCTGATAGTGGGCGCGCTCCTCATGGCGCTTGCATCCATGGTGGGCGCGCAGAGTCAGTTCACCCTGCCGGGGATTCCCAACCCGAAGGTTGCAACGTTCCCGCCGGAGGTCGGGAAGTACGGCGGCACCTACGTGGTGTCGTCGATCTCCGACCCGAGGACGTTCAACCCGATCATCGTGCAGGACACCGCCTCGGGCGCCGTGACGAACGTCATGTTCGACGGTCTCGTCGAGCAGGACTACATCACCGGCGAGATCGAGCCGGGTCTGGCCGAGTCGTGGACCGTGTCCTCGAACGGCCGCACCTGGGTCTTCACGCTCCGCCAGGGGCTCGTCTGGTCCGACGGCACGCCGCTCACGGTCGATGATGTGGTATTTTCCATCCAGGCGATCTTCACGCCGGGCGTTGACAACAGCTTCCGCAGCCTGCTGACGTTCTCCGGACAGCAGGTCACGTGGCGGAAACTGGACGCACGCCGGATCCAGTTCACGACCCCCACATCGCTGTGCCCGGTCGGCCTGTTCCTACGGTTCATCGGATTCCCGATTGTTCCCAAACACAAGCTGGCCGACGTCCTGGCCAGGAGTGGCGCCGAATTCAGCCGGACGTGGGGCGTCAACGTCGATCCCAAGACGATGGTCGGCTCGGGACCGTTCCTCCTGCAGTCCTTCACCCCCGGCCAGCGTGTCATCATGCTGAAGAACCAGAAGTACTGGCAGGTCGACAAACGCGGCCAGCGGCTGCCCTACCTGGTGCGGTACATCATCGTCACCGTCCCCAACCAGGACGCCGCCCGCCTGCAGTTTCTGGCCAAGCAGATCGACGCCTACGGGGCGCGAGGACGGGAGTTCGCCGAATTGAAGGGGCTCGAGAAGCAGGGGGACTTCACGATCTACGATGGGCCGGAGACGTTCACCCGTGAGTTCATCGTCTTCAACCAGAACCCACGAGGCGTCCGGGCGCCGAAACTGAGCTGGTTCTCGGATGTGAAGTTCCGCATCGCGCTGGCGCACGCGATCGACCAGAACACCATGTCCCGGCAGGTCCTTGCCGGGCGTGCGACGACGTCCACCAGCGACATCAGCGCGGGCAACAAACTGTACTACGATGCGAGCCTCCAGCCCTATCCGTACGACTTGAACCGCGCGCAGCAGCTGCTGGCCGAGGCCGGCTACCGCAAGGGAGCCGACGGGTTCCTGCGCGATGCGCAGGGCAACGTCGTCGAGTTTACCATCGTGACCAACGCCGGCAACCAGGACCGCGAAGCCTACGGCAACATCGTGCGGCAGGACTTCGTGAAACTGGGCATCCGGGCGACGTTTGTGACCGAGTCCTTCCCCTCGCTGGTCGGCAAGCTGACGGGGACCTACAACTGGGAGGCGATCATCATCGGGTTTACCGGCGGCATCGAGCACGGGACTGCTCGGAACCTCTGGCTGACCACCGGCGACCTCCACATGTGGAACCCGAATCAGACGACCCCTGCCACGCAGTGGGAGGCCGAGGTCGACCGGGTCTTTGAGCAGTATGCCTGTGAGCCGGACCAGGCGAAGCGGAAGGCCCTGATGACCCAGTTCCAGCAGGTCGTCTACCGCAACCTGCCGATGCTGTACTTCCCGTACCAGAAGACGCAGCCGGCGCTGCGGAACACCATCGGCAACGTCAAGCTCGGACTGCAGGGCGCGACCGGCACGCTCGGCACGCGGTACTACAAGGGACCGTACCGGCCGTAGGATCACTGCGGGGGCGGGCAGTGTGCCCGCCCCCGCGTTCACCTCAATGATCCGCTACATTGCCCGCCGCATCATGAACATGATCCCCCTGCTGGTGGGGGTCTCGCTGGTGTCATTCCTTGTGGTCCAGCTTTCTCCGGGAGACTTCCTGGCCGAGATCCGGCTCAATCCGGTGGTCGATGCCGCGACGGTCGACAGGATGCGCGAGAACCTCGGCCTAGACAAGCCGTTGTACATCCAGTACGTCAAGTGGCTGGCGTCCATCCTCCGCCTCGATTTCGGCTACTCGTTCGCCTACCAGGTGCCGGTGTGGTGGCTGATCAACTCCCGGCTGCTCAACACGCTGCTCCTCAGCATCGTGTCGCTTGTCATTGCCTGGCTGATCGCGATTCCTATTGGGATCCATGCCGCCACACGCCAGTACTCATGGTCCGACAACACCCTGTCCTTCGTCTCGTACATTGGCATCTCCACCCCGACGTTCTTCTCCGGACTCCTGCTCCTCTATGTGGCATTCGTGACGGGATGGTTTCCCATCGGGGGGATGACGAGCCTGGAGTTCGACGACATGTCGACCGTGGGGAAGGTCCTGGACGTGGCTAGGCACCTCGTCATTCCCGCGTCCGTGTTGGCATTCCTCACCGTCGCCGGGTTGATGAGGCAGATGCGCGCGAACCTCCTCGAGGTCCTGCGTCAGGACTATGTCAAGACCGCGCGCGCCAAGGGCCTGGCGGAGCGCGTCGTCATCAACCGGCATGCCGTGCGCAATGCGATCAACCCGCTGATCACCATCTTCGGATTTGAGCTCGGCGGGCTGCTGGGCGGGGCCGCGATCCTCGAAAGCGTCGTGGGATGGCCTGGGCTCGGCCAGCTGATCCTGGATTCAGTCCTGCGCAAGGATCTCTATGTGGTCATGGGCAGCCTGATGCTGGGCACCGTCACCCTGGTGGTGGGGAATCTGGTCGCCGACGTGCTGCTCGCGGCTTCTGACCCGCGGATACGCTATGACTGACGGGGTCCGGGGTCCGGGGTCCGGGGTCTGAGCATGGCCACCCAGGACATCACCGGTCGCATCGGGCGTGTTGCCGCGCGGGTGGAACGCGTGCGGGCGCGCACTCCGATGCAGCTCGCGTGGCGCCAGCTGCGGAGACACCGGGTCGCCCTCATCGGCGGCGGGATCCTCATCGCCCTGTTCGCGATGGCGTTGTTTGCCGAATTTCTCGCGCCGTACTCGTTGGACTTCACCGACCGTGAAAAGTTCTTCCACCCGCCGACGGCCCCGCGGGTCGTCGACGAGCAGGGCCGGTGGCAGCGGCCGTTCGTGTACGGCTCCGAACTCGTCGAGCTCGGGCTGACGCGCTACGCCATCATTCCGACCCAGAAATACCCCATCCGGTTCTTCACCGCCGGTGAGCCGTACCGGTTTCTCTGGCTCCTCCCAACCAACGTCCATCTGATCGGGGTGGACGCGCCCGGGCGGCTGTTCCTGTTCGGCAGCGACCAGTACGGACGGGACCAGTTATCCCGGATCCTGTTTGGAGGACGAGTCTCGCTCCTGGTGGGCATCCTGGCCGTGAGCATTACCATTCCCATCGGCATGGTGTACGGAGGAATCGCGGGGTACTTCGGCGGACGGGTCGACAATATCATGATGCGGATGGCTGAGGTGATCATCGCCTTCCCCGGGTTCTACCTCCTGCTGACCCTGTCGGCCGTCCTGCCGAGCAATGTAGGGTGCACCACCCGCTTCTACATGATTGTGCTCATCCTGAGTTTCATCGGGTGGGCGGGGTTCTCACGCCTCATCCGTGGGTTTGTGCTGTCGCTGAAACAGCGAGAGTACGTCCTGGCGGCCAAGGCGATGGGGCTGGATGACCTGCGGATTATCCTTCGGCACCTGCTGCCCAACACGGCCTCGCTGGTCATCGTAGTGGCTACCCTGGCCATTCCCGGAGCGATCCTCGGCGAGTCCGGGCTGAGTTTCCTCGGGCTGGGTGTTCGCGAGCCATGCGCCAGCTGGGGGAACCTGCTGTCGGCGGGCACCAACCTGGTGAACCTGAGCCGGTACCCCTGGCTGCTGATTCCCGGCGGGTTCATTATCCTGGCCGTGATTGCCTACAACTTCCTGGGCGATGGATTGCGGGACGCGTTCGACCCACGCCTGCGAACCGGATAGGCCCGTTTCCAACGCGACCCGCGAGATGCAATGGGATCGGACCATGGACAACTGTCGCGTTGGAACGGGCCTAGGGCCTGGGTAAACCCGCCAGACGCCCGTCAAGTCACAGAAACAAAGGAATAAATGCTATGCGTATTGTATGGTATCGTATAGTATTGTAAGCCAAGGAGGAACGGCGATGAAGAAGATGTCGGATCTGCCCACCGAGATCATGACTGTCGAGCAGGTGGCCGATTACCTCCAGCTCAACAAGCTCACGATCTACAAGTACCTCCGCGAAGGCCGCCTTCCGGCTTCCAAACTCGGCAAGTCTTACCGCATCCGCAAGTCCGACGTGGACTGGTTCCTCGACAAGGCCAAACAGGGCCCGCGGCGGGCGGCGGCGGCGGAGCGCCCGGGCGGTCGGCCGCAGCATGGGAGAACTGTGGCGGTTCCCGCCAGACGGGCGGAGGACGTCTATGTGGGCCCACAGCGTCGCAAGGAGCCCGAGGCGCATGCGCCCAGCCTCAATCCGATGGAGTGGGTCATCCGCGGCCTTCACTAAGCATGGAGACGCATAAACGCTACCCACGGGGAGAGGGGGTGGTGCGGCAGGACGGCCGGCTGATCTCGTGTTGGGTGCTGAAGACTACACAGGGAGGTTAGACAATGCGATCGATCGGCAAATGGTTAACGCTCCTGCTGGCAGCGCTGTTGACGCTGTCACTGGTGCCGCTGGCGTCGGGACAGCAGACCAGCCAGCCCGCCGCCGGACGGGACCAGGTCGTCATCGGCCTGCAGCAGGAGCCCGACTTCCTGAACCCGCTGTTTGCGGAGATGGCTGCGTCCGTGTCAGTCATGTCGACCATCTTCACCTCGGACGTCCAGCGGGATAACACCTGGAAGCTGTTTGCCCAGGGCGTCACGTACCTGCCCAACCTCAGGGACGGGACG
>DATDQT010000076.1:0-12401 GCA_035292085.1 bacterium | reverse complement strand
CACGGCTTCTTTTCCATCACCCTGCGCGGCGATCAGGTGGTGAGCGGGATGGGCCTGTGGATCCTCAGTTTCGGTCTTACCACCTACCTCGGCAGCGCGTACACGGGACCCTTAGGGCTGGCACGAATCCCGAGCCTCATGGGCCTCTCGCCGTTCTTCCCTGTCGGGGTCGCCCTGGTGGCGATCACCTGGCTGCTCATCTTCAGGACGAGCCTGGGGCTGGCGATCCGGTCCGCGGGAGAGAATCCAGCAGCCGCGGAGGCCTCCGGCATTTCCGTCGTGGCCATCCGCTACCTGTGCGTCACGGTCGGCGGCGTGCTGGCGGGCTTGTCGGGGGCCACCTATACGCTGTCCTACAACCCGGTGTGGAACTACAACTTTCTCATGGGCTGGGGGTTCGTCAGCCTGGCCCTTGTGTTCTTCTCCATGTGGAACCCCTGGATCTTGCTGGCGGGTGCCTCGCTGTTTGGGATCATGTGGCAGCTGTCGCTCAGCCCGGAACTCGTCCTCCCCGGGGTCCTGTCTCGGTATGTGTGGAGGACGGTGCCCTTCGCCATCACGATCCCGATTCTGGTGGTCATCTCCACGCCCTGGTTCCGAACCCGGTGGGGCCTGGCGAAGCCCGAGGCGCTGGGCCGGCCCTACCCATAGGGTGAGCAGGAGTCGCCGGGCCCGGGACTTTGGTGCATTGCCGTTGGCTCGGCGTGAAGGCCTAGCTCCCTAGCACGCTGCTAGTATCTTGGAAATGCAATGATCGAAACTAAACAAAATCCGGCGATGCGGAGGCAACCAGTATTGCGGCCAAAACCCTGACAGAATAGCACTCTCCGACACTAGGAGGAATAGGTGGGTACAGCGCCGATCGAATTCCCAAGCCGAGGGTCGCAGGTTTCTAATCCCGTCGCCCGCTCCAGAAGCCCCTTCCCGCCCTCACCCTAGAAACTGCTACCGGGTTGCTACCGAAACGGCGCAACGGCCCCAGAGTGACCGGACGGACGTAGACCCCTCGTTGCGAACGAGTGCGGGACGCGTCTAGGGCGTTCTCCCGAATCCCCTCCAGTCGCCGGAACCCCCCGCCGGGACTGGAGAATTCTGTCTCTCCCGTCTACGAAGGGATCACCGAGGAAGCCCGTCCGTGCGTGCCGTGCTTATATGGTGCTATTGGGGGTCACCTGAGGATCTGGCAGCATCAACCCGGAAGTACGTAGGTGCCGCCGAGAACAGGAATGATCCGTCACCCTCCGGAGGTGCCCCAGATGCCGTCGAGAGAACCGGATTGGGAAACTGAGGAGTTTCTCACAGTCCTGCAGAACTTGCAGCTCTCGGACGAGGAATTGGCACGGAAGGTCAAACGATCTCGTGATGCGGTTTCCGTCGTAAGAGCGGGAATCCTTGACTACGCGCGAGGGAAGACTCATACGACCCTTCTGAGCGACTTGATGCGCGATCTGATCCGTGGTCGGGAGCACCTACTCCCAAAGAAAGCAAAGAAAGACAATCAAGGGTAACGTGGGACGATGCTCGCTGACTATGACAGGATTGACCGTGACACCCGCGAGTTGACCCGTCTGATGTCGGAGGCTCGCCGCGCCCATGTCAGGACAGCCATAGGAACGGATATGTCGATGTCCCTGCAAGGGCGTGAGGCGATTGCGCTGACCGGGCGCGTCGTTGGGCCAGGTACGTTTGCGGCGATGCCCGATGGAGAGGCTGCCATCGCGCCCGTTGAGGGGACAGCGGAGGGGACAGTCGTCGTAGAGCACACCATGGACAATCTCGGCCTCCTTGATGCACCAATCCGGATGGAGGTGCGAGCAGGCCGGGTGATTGGCATCGCGGGAGGAGCGTCCGCGGCGAGCCTGCAAGCTTTGTTAGCCTCAGCAGACGAGAACGCACGGAATATCGCTGAGTTCGCCATTGGCACAAACGATCAGGCTCGGCTGATTGGGTCGATGATGGAGGACAAGAAGTATCGAGGATCTGTGCACGTTGGCCTCGGCAACAATCATGTCATTGGAGGGACGGTGGTGAGCTCGCTCCATTTGGATGGTCTTGTATTGAATCCGACCGTGGAACTGGATGGCAGGGTTATCGTGGAGAATGGACGGCTGCTCATCGGCTAAGGAGGACTCCTCGACAACAACAATGATGAAACGGAGCCCGCGGGTGGGCTCCGTTTCGTGCTGGATGCAGCGACCTATGACACGATCCAGAGGTCCTTCGGAAACCTGCTGATGATTTCGTGTCCCGTCGGCGTCACCACGACCACGTCTTCCAGAGCGAAGTTCCCGATACGGCCGTCCGGTTGATCCGTGAAGATCGGCTCGACTGTGAGGACCATACCTTCCTCGATCAGCGTCTCGCTGTTGGAAGCGATGGAAGGGGGCTCGTGCATGTCCAGTCCCACCCCGTGGCCGACACGCTCAATCGGAGCATGGTGGGCCAGTCCCCGCTCCTTGATGACGCCGGCGCAGGCATTGAAGATCTCTTTGAGCGGCCTCCCCGGACGGATGGCCGCGACGCCGGACTGCTGCGCAGCCAGGTTGCAGTCGAAGAAGGTGCGTTGCTCCAGGGTTGGTTCGCCGATAGAGGCCATGCGCATGAAGTCCGTCCAGTAGTCTTTGTAGGTCGCCCCCGCGTCGACGATCACAAGGTCTCCCCGCTCCAACGGTTTGTCAAACGCCTCCACGTTGATCATCCGGTACTTGAGCCGGCCGGATCGGACCATGACGAACCCCGGTTTGTAGTCCGAGCCCGCGAGCCCACGAAACATGAGCCCGGCCAGCTCGCGCTCGGTCATCCCTTCCCGCAGGGCAGTGAAGGCGCTGCGGAAAGCTTCCGACGTCGCCTCGCACGCCCGCCGGATGCACTCGATCTCCGCCCGCGATTTGATCATGCGCACCTTCCACAGGGCGCCTGACGCATCGACGGCCTGCATGCGCGGCAGGCCTGCGCGCAGCGCATCGAAGTCAGCCTGGCTCATGCCCATCCGCATCCCGTAACCAAGCTCCAGACCGATCCGCGCCGCGGTCAGGCCCAACTCCTGCAGGGCCTGCCGGATGGCAAGGATGGGATCGCTCGGCGCGGTGGGGACACGCACTCCGCCCCATAGCCTGACGTCCTCGACACAGGACGACTCATAGGCGACGAACTCCAACGACTCCGCCACGACCAGGACCGGTCCTCGGCTATCCGCAGGGACGATCAGCCCCAGCGGGCGGTGCTTCGACTCCCAGCCGATCGTCTGGATCCCGCTGAAGTACACGACGTTTTCCTTGGCGGTCAACAGGAGGGCATCGATGGCCTCCTCGGCCATCACCGCACGCATGCGTGCCAGGCGGTGCCGGTACTCCTCAACGGGGAAAGGCGCGTAGCGTCCGTGCGTCATGACCTGGTGGATCGTCATCGGCTATCTCACCTCGAATGTCTCCAGCGTGTGATGCCGCAGTTTGTCCTCGTCGAGCGCGACGCCGAGGCCCGGACCAGTCGGCACCACCAGGTCGCCGTCGCGGAAGTGGAGAGGCTCCGCGGCGACGTCCTCCTCCAGCAGGAACTGGCCATACAGCTCGCAACCATAGGTCACCGAGGGAGTGCTGCCGGCGAAGTGCAGCCCCGCGGCCACCCCGATGGGGCCTTCCAGGGCGCCGCCCACATACCCGGCGATCCCGTGAATGGCACCGAGATCGCTCATCTTCTTCGCGTTGAGCAATCCGCCTGAGCTGCTCACGTAGATGCTGAAGATCTGGGCGGCGCGGCGTCTGGCGACCTCCACGGCGCCGAACAGGGTCGTGGCGCTCTCGTCCGCCATGATGGGGAGGACGGTGGCCCGGCTGACCTCCGCCAGGCCGTCCAGATCCCACCAGGCGACCGGTTGCTCGAAGAACTCCACGTCGTACTTCTCAATGCGTTGCGCTACGCGGATCGCGGTTTTGACATCGTAGGCCTGGTTGGCGTCGACCCGGATTCGCACCTGCGGGCCGGCGGCTTCGCGGATCGCCCGAACCATCTCCACGTCCTCCATCGGATCGGGCCGGCCGAGCTTCAGCTTCAGGATGCCCCAGCCCTGCGCGATCTTCTCCGCGGCCTCGCGGGCGCCGGCGTCACCGTCGGTGATGGGGATGGACCACGAGAGCGGCACAGTGTCTCGCACTCGGCCGCCGAGGAGGGTATGCGCGGGTGTGCCCAGTGCTTTGCCTACCAGGTCGTAGAGGGCGAGGTTCACAGCGCTCTTCGCCCGGTAGTTCCAGGGCACGGTCCGCTCCATGACCTGCTGGATCCGCTCGATCTCAAACGGGTTCATCCCGCGCACCGCGGGCAGCAGGCGGTCGCGCAGCATGAGCATGACCGTGCCCGGCGACTCACCCTTCAGCGACACCTCAACCATGTGCGGGGCCTCGCCGAGCCCCTCCAGTCCATCGTCCGTGTACAGGCGCAGGATGATGTTCTCCTGCGCGAGTGTCGTGCCGATCGCCATCCGGTGCGCCCGCCGGACGGGGATCTTCGTCATGGTGACGACGGCCCGCTCAATGCGCACGCCGCGTCCCTCCTCTCATGATGCTCACCGCTCCCCTGTTTCCAGGTATCGTTGGAGCGCGGCCCCGCGCAGCCCGGCGATCCCCAGGCGTTCCACCGTCCGGCCGGATGCCCAGTAATCGACGCCGCGAGCGATGGAGGCGAGCGTGTTCAGCGCATCGTTAATCGGCGTGGGCACGCCGAGCAGCCGGCCCAGCGACGACATGAAGACGCTGCCGTAGGGGATGTCCTCATCGATGTAGCGGAAGTGTATGCAATCCCGCAGGCCCATCGGCTCGCCAGGGCTGCGGTAGATTGCGGGGCTGCTCCCGAACTCACGATAGAGGTCGTCAAGCGAGATCGGCATTAGGCCTGCGGCTGCCTGTAGCGCCATGCGTTCGCGGTCGTGCGCGTCCATCGCCCGCAGCACGGCCTCCGTCATGCCCTCATTCATCAATGAGAGGGCACCGTCGGCGCGCTCGATGGCGGCGTAGTTCAGGACCATGGGCGCCGGATGGATGATGAAGTTGGGATTGTTCAGACCGGTGTCCAGCACGTTCTTCGCCTGCAGTGTGCGCAGCAGTGCGCCAAAGTCGCCAAGCCGTTCAACCAGTTCCGGGCTATTGCGCGCGGGAAACGCTGCCGTCCGCACTGTCCACGGGAAGCGGATCTTGACCTGGGCGGGGCCGATCATGCGAGCCGATTGGGGCAAGGTGGCCGTTTCACCAAGCAGCGGCATCCGGGTGAGTCCGCCCTCACGCCAGATGCGCGCGACCTCCAGACTGCCGGCCGATCCAGACGCCAGGAGGACGACATGATCGACGCGGACGCGCGGGGCCAGCAGGCGGGAGAGAGCAGCGTGGGCGTTGGCGACCGTGAAGATCAATAGGAACGCCGCTCGGCCCGCATCGGCGATGTCAGAGGTCAGGTGGGCGATGGGAACGAATCCATCGCCCCGGTCGCCGGTGATCTCCAACCCGCCGCGGTCCCGGATCGCCTCCAGGCGCTCTGGCGCGCGGCTGAATAGCGTGACCTCGAGGCCGTGGCGGGCAAGCACGGCCGCCGCGGCACATCCCCCGGCACCCGCCCCGAGAATTGCGACGTCACCCATTCGAAGATGTCCAGCTATGTGCTAGTCCACGCTTGGTGCTCATTAAGAAACTTGATTTCTCCTTGATGACCTAATTCTACCTCACGGGAGCGCCGCTGTCACGAGGTACGTGGCCGGGCGTGGCGGGCCCAGGCCACTTGACTCTACTAGCCCCATAGTCTAACGTATGGGTATCTGATTGAGAACC
The DNA here is from genome assembly GCA_035292085.1 of bacterium. Lineage (GTDB taxonomy): Bacteria > Sysuimicrobiota > Sysuimicrobiia > Sysuimicrobiales > Kaftiobacteriaceae > DASXUC01. Next base: position 6,591 of record DATDQT010000076.1, on the reverse strand, counting down.
AATATTCCTATATGAGAAACGCCGTGTACCCTGTCATCCGGTCGGTACAGAAGGCGCTCCGCATCCTTCGCGCGTTTGACAACCAGCGGCCGGAGTTTGGGCTAACCGAACTCAGCGATTATCTTGGCTTCCCCAAATCCGTGACCCACAAACTAGCGCGCACGCTGGCCGACGCCGGGTTTCTCGAGCAGGATCAGGCCACCCGCAGATACCGCATCGGGCCGGTGATCCTGACGGTGGCGGGCACCTACCTGGGTACGAATCCGCTCATCCGTGAAGGCACGGCAGTGCTGCACCGACTCGCCGGCACCACGGGCCACACCGCCACGCTCGGGGTGCTGGACCGATCGGAGGTGCTCTACATCGCCGCCGTAGAGGGGACGCAGGCCGTGAAGGCCAGCGCACGCGTCGGCGATCGCCGTCCTCTGCACGCCACGGCGACGGGCAAGGTCCTCCTGTCCGGTCTCTCCGAGACCGAGGTAGACAGGCTGCTCGGCCCCGGCCCGCTGCCAGCTCTGACGCGCTCCACGATTACCAATCCTGCTGTCTTGAAGCAAGAACTGGACGCCGTCCGCAAGGCCGGCGTGGCGTACAACCTGCGGGAGCGCAGCGAGGAGGCATCCGCGATCGCCGCACCGGTGTACGACCACACACGGCGCATCGCCGCCGCGGTCAGCGTAGCATTTCCCGCCACGGTGCAGGATCAGCGCGTCCTGGACGAGCTTACGGCCGGTATGAAGGCACACGCCCAGGAACTCTCCCGCCGGCTAGGCGCGCCCGATCAGGGTGACGGCCAGGTCGTCACGGCAGGATCATGGAGTCAGTAGACCGGTGAGCACGCATGCGTCCGACACCGAAGCGTTGGTGCAGTTCATCGCCACCACGCGCCTGGAACGCCTCAGTGCGGGGGTCGTCGAGCAGGCGAACCGCTGCGTGCTGGACGCCGTGGGGTGCGCAGTCGCCGGGTCTGTCACCGACATCGGCGTGCGGATCGGGGACTTGGTGGTGAGTGCGGGTGGCGCGCCGGAGGCCACCGTGCTCGGCCGGCGAGGGATCCGCGTCCCTGCGTCAGCGGCGGCGCTGGCCAATGGCACGGCGACCAATGCGCTTGATTTCGACGACACGCTGCTCGGGCATCCCGGGGCGACGGTCATCCCGACCGTCCTTGCCCTGGCCGAGGCTTCACAGAGTCCGGGGGCGGCGATGCTGGCCGCCGTCGTTGTCGGGTATGAAGTTTGCGCGCGGCTCGTTGCCTGCCTCTCACCTGTGGGCGGGCGGTTCACGCGCATTTGGGACACCGCCACGCTGCAGACCTTCGGAGCCGCATCCGCGGCCGCATCGCTGCTCGGGCTCGCGGAGTCCCAGATCCACGCAGCCCTGGGCATCGCCGCCGCCACCGCGCCGCTGGTACGCGTGCGAAAGTCCGTGCAGCACACCACCCATCGGCCGATGCTAAAGTCGGCCTGGGGATGGGCGGCAGAGGCGGGGGTGCGGGCGGCCCTGCTGGCTCGCGCCGGGGTCACCGCGCAGGCACACGTCCTCGACGGCGACCTTCCGGTCTGGGAACGCGAGGCGGCGCCGCCGTTCGGACTGCGCAGCCTCACCGACCGGTTGGGGGAGAGCTTCCTCATCGAACAGCTCGAGTTCAAACCGTATCCCTGCTGCCGGTTCATCCACCCGGTCCTGGACGCGTTGCGGGAGGCCGTCGGGGACGGGCGCATCCCCCCCGCGGAGATCGCCGAGGTGCGGATCGCGACGTTCGCGCTGCTCGGCGATCCCTATCACACGGCCGTTCCGCCGACGAGCGTCTCCGACGCGCAGTTCAGCACGCCGTTCTGCGCTGCGGCGCTGCTGGCGGATGGCGGGCTGCGGCCGCACCGCTTCACGCCGGACGGCATCCGGGATCCGGCCGTAACCGCGCTGGCGGGACGGGTGAAGATCACGCGAGCAGAGGAATACGAGCGCCGGTTTCCCCGGCAGTTCGGTGCCGCGGTGCGGGTGATCACCACGGACGGCCGCCGGGCGGAGGCGCGGGTCGATCATCCGCGCGGCGGACCGGACCGCCCCCTGTCCACGGCGGAGCTCGTCGACAAGTTCCAGACGCTGGCGACACAGCGCTATCCGGAAGACGACGCCGCGGCTTTTGCGCGGCGGGTGCTCGCGCTGGAACGCGAGCCCGACGTCCGCAGGCTGGTCGATGACCTGGCGTCATCGGAGCGAATTTCGACACCAAGCAGGAGGTGAGAGATATGAGGCATGACACGAGGGTATGGGCCCGCGGGATGGCGATCCTGCTGGCCGCGGCACTGGTGCTTGCCGTCTCGGGAGGGGCGATCGGGGCGCCCGCGCCCGCCAGCCGCTCGCCCGTGAAGGTGCTGCTCGTCGCCCCGGCGGTGACCTACGACCCACTGCGTTGGGAGAGCACGTTGCTAGCGGCCAACGCCTGGAAGCAGCTGGGGATTGACGTGGAGGTTCGGCCGTTTGCGGACTTTGCGTCACTGACCGCACGCCATTCCAGGGAGCCGTTTGACTTCGATGCCTTCGTCTCCGGATACGTCGGACGGCCGGAGCGGCTCGATCCCGACGCCCTGCTGTACGGGCCGTTCCACAGCAAGGGCATCTTCGACAACGGGCCGAACTACTTCGGCTACGCGAATCCGGAATACGACCGCATCGTCGAGTCCCAGCGCAAGACGGTGGACCTCAAGCAACGCCAGGCCCTGGTGTACAAGGCTCAGGAAATCCTGGCCAAGGATGCACCGGAGATCACGTTGTTCCACCGCCAGGAGATGTTCGCGTACAACACCAGGCGTTTCACCGGCATGGTGCCCATGGTGGGGCGCGGGCTGTGGAACCCCTGGACGGTGCTGGAGGCGAAACCGATTGGGAGCGACAAGACCTTCCGCATGGGCTGGGCGACCGACATTGACGGCACCAACCCGCTCAGCATCACTAGCGCGGTCGAGTCCCTGCGGCTGGTCTACGACTTCCTGGCGCGCGTCGACAAGGACGGCCAGCCGATTCCCTGGGCGGCGGAGTCCTGGCGAAAGGTCACCGACACCCAGGTCGACGTCACCCTGCGCCAGGGGATGACCTTCCACGACGGCCGGCCCGTCACCGTGGAGGACGTGGTATTCAGCTTCGAGTTCATCCGGCAGAATGGGACGGCCCCGTACTTCAGCGGGGCCCTGGAGCCCATCAGGAGCGTGCGCGCCGTCAACGACCGCGTCATCCGCTTCGTGCTGCACTACCCGTACCCGCCGCTGCTCATGGTGACCTTCACCCAGATCCCTATCCTGCCAAAGCACATCTGGCAGGATGTGGTGAGCCGGGAACGGGTGGAGACGCCGGCGAAGTGGAACAACCCGAACCCCATCGGCAGCGGACCTTATCAGTTCGGCCACTGGCGGCGCGGCGAGGAGCTGCTACTGCGGCGGTATGCGCGGCACTTCCATCCCCCACAGGCCGGGGCGTTCCTGGCGGTGAAGTACGCCAGTGCCGATGCTGTGTTCCAGGCCATCGTCAAGGGCGAGGTGGACATCCCCGACCGCAGCATCACTTCGCTGCAGATCGAGGAGGCGAAGCGGGCGAGCAACGTGAAGCTGGTCTCGCTGCCGGACTTCGGGGTATTCTACATGGGCTTCAACCTGCGCCGGCCGCCGTTCAACAACCCGAAGTTCCGCGACGCGATCAAGCACACCTATGACTGGAAGACGATCGTGGAAGCGGCACTGGGCGGGTTCGGCCAGCCGGGCACTGGCATGATCGCGCTGGTGAACAAGTTCTGGCACAACCCGGCGTGGGAGCAGTGGCTGAAGACAGACTACAGGTTCGATCTGGCGCTGGCGCGGCAGATGCTGCAGCAGGCAGGATACACCTGGGACGCCCAGGGCCGGCTGCTGCATCCATAGAGATGTCATGCCGCACCTGAGCTATTTCGTCCCGACGTCTGGCTATGATCCTCAGGAGCGCGAGCGGCGGCTGGCGGTGATGCGGCCGCTGCTCGCGCCGGGGTTTACCATCGACATGCTGACGCTGAGCAACACACCGGAGTTCCTGGATCAGGCCGCGGACTTCGACGCCGCCGGCCGTGCGGCCCGCGCGGCCCTGGGTGCGGTGGGCCCCGACATCTGCGATGTCATCATCTCCGGCGGGGCGCTGGATCCGGGATTACGCGAACTGCGGGCGGCGGCGCGCGTCCCCATCGTCGGGCCGGGAGAGGTGTCGCTGTTCCTGGCCCGCCTCCTTGGACGGCGGTTGAGCATCGTCACCGTGGACGAACACGCGGTGGCCGCAGCGAAACAGATGGTGGCGGAGATGAAGGACCGGCCGGAGGTGGTCTCCATCCGCTCTATGGCGACCCCGGTGCGGCAGATCGTCGCCGATCTGGAGCGCGGCCGGCAGGCCCTGCGCCGGGAAGCCACCGCCGCCGTGCAGGAGGACGGCGCCGACGTGCTGTACCTCGGCTCCATGACCCTGCCCACGCTGGGGATCACTGAAGAACTGCAGCGCACGCTGCGGGTCCCGGTCATCGATCCGCTCGCCGTCGCGCTGCACGCCGCACAGGCCGTCGCGTTGGCGCTGCCGCCTCGCTAGCCGGGCTTGTGGGGCTGGCGGGCGGGCCGGCGCGGATCACACACGGCAGAGGGGAGACGCGTGCGGGTCCGATATCTGCTTCGGCGCATCCTGCAGCTCGCTCTGACGATGTGGCTCGTCGCGACGATCGTCTTCCTCATGTTCCGCCTCATCCCTGGCGACCCGACGAGCACCCTCGTCGATCCCACGTTTCCGGCCAGCCTGCGCGCCGAGATCCTGCACCGGTTCGGGCTGGACCGGCCCCTGCATGAGCAATACCTGACCTACCTGGCACGCGCGGTGCGCGGCGATTTCGGCTGGTCGTTCTACTACAACAGCCCGGTAGTGGAGATCGTCGGCGACATGATCATCAACACCCTGCTCCTGGCGCTGGCGACGTTCTTCCTCACCTACCTGTTTGGCATCCTGGGGGGCGTCGTACTCGCCTGGAAGCATGGTACGCCGGTGGATAGTGTGGGCTCGCTCGTGCCGCTGGTGTTCCGCGCCGCGCCGGTATTTTGGACGGGGATGCTGTTCCTGATGGTGTTCTCGTACCGCCTGGATTGGTTCCCGCACGCCGGGATCCGCACCGCGGGCTACGCGGCCACGAACCTGTTCCAGAAGTACGTCAGTCTCGACTTCCTGTGGCACCTGCTGCTGCCGGCGGTCGTCTCCACCCTCTACTACATGGGGCTGCCGATGCTGCTGGTGCGGAACGCCATGCTGGAGAACTTTGGCGAGGAGTACGTGGAGTTCGCCCGCGCGCGGGGGATGTCCGAGGCGCGCGTGATGTTCCGCCACGTACTGCGCAACGCGCTGCTGCCCGTGGTCACCTCCGCTGCCGTCTTCCTGGGCCTCGCCCTGGGCGGACAGATCGTGGTGGAGTACACGTTCTCCTGGCCGGGACTGGGCCGGGAGATCGTCATGGCCACCCAACGGCGGGACTACCCAGTGGCGCAGGCGATGTTCCTGCTGCTGGCTGTGGGCGTGGGCTTGATGAACCTGATGGCGGACATGGTCTACGGCTACCTCGATCCGCGCGTGAGGCTGCAGTGAGCCGCAACCTCAGTGAAGGTTTGACGCTGGCCGCGGCGACGGGCCCATCATGGCGGACGCGCCTGGGCATCCTCCGGCGGATCCTCTTCCGGGATCTGTCCACGGCGGTGGGGATCACCGTGATTGTGCTCTTCGTGCTGGTGGCGCTGCTGGCGCCGGTGCTGATGACGGACGACCCATGGGCGATCAACCGCCGACCCAACGGGACTATCGCCCGGCTCGACCCGCCTTCGCGCGCACACTGGCTGGGCACGACCGACCTCGGTCGGGACATCTACAGCCAGGTAGTGGTAGGCAGCCGCGCGGCGCTGTTGGTCGGCTTCCTGGCCGCGCTGATGACCACCGTGGTTGGCACCAGTGTGGCGGTCATCGCCGGCTACTTCGGCGGGTGGGTGGACGACCTGCTGATGCGCGTGGTCGACTTCGCTTACGCCGTGCCCTTCGTGCCGTTCGTGATCATTCTCGTCTCGCTACTGAAGCCGTCACTCGCGAACGTCATCATCGCCATCGCCCTGCTGTACTGGCGCTCGTCGGCACGCGTCATCCGCGCCCAGGTTCTCTCCCTGAGGGAGCGGCCCTACATCAAGGCGGCGCGCGTGGCCGGGGCGGGACCGTGGCGCATCATCTACCATCACATCACGCCCAACATCCTGCCGCTGGCGATGCTCTACATGGCGATCGGTGTGGGGTGGGCGATCATCACCGAGTCCAGCGTGAGCTTCCTCGGCCTGGGTGACCCACTGGTGATCAGCTGGGGCAGCATGCTGAACCTGGCGTTCACCACCGGGGCCATGCAGCGCGCCTGGTGGTGGGTGCTGCCGCCGGGGTTCAGCATCATCCTGCTCGTCGTCGCCACGTTCCTGGTGGGACGCAGCGTCGAGGAGTACGCCAACCCCCGGCTGCGGGGTGAGGTCTGATGCTGCTGCAGATCGAGGATCTCGTGGTCTCCTACCGCACCCG
>DATDQT010000075.1:0-3869 GCA_035292085.1 bacterium | reverse complement strand
CCACCGCCAGCGCCGCGGTCACGGCGCTGGGACCCGGGATGGACACGACCGACAACCCGCGGGCGGCGGCCGCCGCCAGCAGGATGGCTCCGGGATCGGAGAGCAGCGGCGTGCCCGCATCAGCGACGAGCGCGACACTCTCCCCGCGTTCCAGCCGGTCGATGAGCTCCGGCGTCCGGCGCGATTCATTGTGCTCGTGATAACTCACCACCGGCGTCCGGATGGCATGACGGGTGAGTAATCCTCGCGTGTGGCGGGTATCTTCGCAGGCGATCAGATCGACATCGTGCAGGACCCGCAGCGCCCGAAGGGTGATGTCCTCGAGATTTCCGATCGGTGTCGCCACGACGTAGAGCGTGCCGGCGCGCGCCGAACTCGCTTGCCCTGAACCCGAGCGGAGCGAGTGGTTCGGGGTCATCGCCCCATCGCCTGCCGCAACTGCTGCCAGGCGTCTTCCGGCGATGTGGCAACCGTGACCGGCGCGGTCAATGCACCGCGGGTGGCCTGCCAGGTCCCAAGACCGATCACCGGCTTGCCGGCTCGAAGGGCGTGGCCGATTTCCGACAGCGTGCCGAACCCGCCGCCGATCGCCACCAGGGCATCAGCGGTCAGCACGACGACCACGTTGCGCGACTCGCCCATCCCGGTCGCCACCGCGTAATCCACGTAGCGGTTCGCCTGGCCGCGGTCGGAACCGGGCAGCACGCCGATCGTGATGCCGCCGGCAGATTTGGCCCCGCGGCAGGCGGCCTCCATGACCCCGGACAACCCTCCGCAGATCAGCACGTCGCCGGCGGCGGCAATCAGCCGGCCGATCGCCTCGGCCAGCGCCTCATTGGCGGGATCGGAGAACCGGCTTTCGCCGATGACCCCGATGATCCGCGGCATGCACGAGTCCTTTCAGCAGCACCACGGCCGCCGCTTTGTCCAGCGGCTCGTTCATGTTGCCGCACTTTGGTGACTGGATGCAGGACGGACAACCGGCCTCGCACGGGCAGGCCTCGATCGCCTCCAAGGTCGCGCGCATCAGGTCGTCCAGCAGCGCGTACCCCTTCTCCGTAATCCCGACGCCGCCCGGATGGCCCTCGTAGATGAAGATGGCCGGGCCGCCGAGGTCTGGATACAGGGGGTACGACACCCCACCGATATCCCACCGGTCGCACATCGCAAACAGCGGGAGCAGGCCGATGGCGGCGTGTTCGACCGCATGGACGCCGCCTGCCAGGTCCAGCCCGCGGCGGTGCACCTCGGCCTCCAGGGCGCGCGGGATTGGAAACCACAGCGCCTTTGTCTGCAGCCGTTCTTCGGGAAGGTCCAGGGCGTCCTCGCCGAGGACCTCTTCACTGAACAGGCGTTTGCGGACAAACGATACGATCTGCGTGCTCACATCGACGTCGCCGAACGACGCGGTCGTCGGCCCCCACGCACGCCGCTGAAGCACTTCCACGATGCCCAGATCGGTGGTGGAGCGGGCCTGCGTGTAGTGGTCGCCGTTCGCCGGGACGACCGTGGCCGTGCGCTGCGGCACGTTGAGACCGGACACCTTGTAGGACTCGCCTTGATGCAGGTAGATAGCCCCGGGATGGACCTGTTCGAAGGCCCGGGCCCCATCCACGGTGCCGACGATCCGGCCACTGCCCGCCTCGACGATGCGGAACGGTTCTCCTGCGGAGCGGACTTCTACGTCGCCGGCGGGATAGCTCTGGTGGGCCCAGTACCAGCGGTTCCGCCGCCGCACCAGGTCGCCGTGTTCTTCCAGCACCTGCGCGATCGCGGTGGTGTGGCCGCCGAAGAACACCGCATCGCCGTCGTCGAGCGGCATCTCCAGGGCCGCACAGCGGAGATGCCGGGCGAGGATGTAGGGGTTGTCCGGATCGATCACGGCATGCTCCACCGGCCGGGCAAACAGATAGTCGGGCTGCCGCATCAAGTACTGGTCCAGCGCGTCTTCGAGCGCGATGAGCATGACCAGCGCCTCATCGGTCCGGCGTCCGGCGCGCCCCGCGCGCTGCCAGGTGCTGGCGATCGTCCCCGGAAAGCCGACGAGAATCGCCGCGTCGAGTTCGCCGACGTCGATGCCCAACTCCAGCGCGCTGGTGCTGACCACCCCGAGCAGATCGCCATTGAAGAGCCGCCGCTCGATGGACCGCCGTTCCTCGGGGAGGTAGCCGGCCCGGTAGGGGCTGATCCGGACGGCGAGGTCCGGCGCGTCCCGCTCGAGCGCCAGCCGCGCATAACGGTAGACGAGTTCGGTGATCTTGCGGGCCTGGGTGAACGCGATGGTTCGCACGCCGCGCCGGATGAATTCGGTCAGCACCGCGGACGCCTCACCATACGCGCTGCGGCGCCGCGCGCGTGCCAGGTCAATGAGCGGCGGGTTCCACAGCGTCACCCACCGCGGGCCGCTGGGCGATCCATCCTCGTCGACGACCGCGACCGGCAGGCCTGTGAGCGCGCCGGCAAACTCCCCGGGATTGGCAATCGTCGCCGACGCGCAGATGAACACCGGCTCGGAGCCGTGGAGCCGGCAGACGCGACGCAGCCGCCGGATGATGTTGGCGACGTGGCTGCCGAAGACGCCGCGGTAGACATGCAGATCGTCGATGACGACGTAGGTCAGCCGCTCGAAGAACGGGGCCCATCGGTGGTGCTGCGGGAGGATGCCCACGTGCAGCATATCCGGGTTCGTCAACACCACCCGGGCCTGCTCGCGCAGGCGCCGGCGCTCGGGCTGCGGTGTGTCGCCGTCATACGTCCCGGCCACGATCCCCGGCAGCGCGAACCTGGCCAGCGCACCGAGTTGGTCCTGGGCCAGCGCCTTCGTGGGAAACAGGTACAGCGCGCGGGATCCGGAGTCGGCGAGCAACGCCTCCAGCACCGGCAGGTTGTAGCACAGGGTCTTCCCGCTCGCGGTGGCGGTCACCACGACGACCTGCTCGCCCCGGCGGACGCGCTCGATGGCGGCGACCTGGTGACTGTACAGCCGCCTGATCCCCTGCGTCCCCAGCGAGCGGGACAGCGGGTCGGGCAGCGCCGGCCGCAGCTCGGCGTAACGGGCCTTCCGAGGAGGGATGAACCGCTCGTGGACGAGCTGGCCGGCGTAGCCGGGCCGCTCTCTGAGGATTTGGAGGATCTCTCGCACGTTCATGGTTCGCGCTTCGCCCTTAGTGTAGGCTACCGTGTGAAAAAGAACACTTCCGAACGGGATCCGGGGAAGCAGTCCCTGCCGACCGGCCGGCCTTCGATGACCGTCATAAAGTGGCGGCTCGCGTCTCGAAAGCAGGAGGGGACAGTCCCCTACGTTGCATAGGGCCTGTCCCCCTCCCTGGGATGGGGACAGGCCCCTCCTGCCAAACGGATGTTCTGACCCACCTGGGCCAATGACGCAAAAAACTGCAGGCCCGCACACAACGCAGGCCTGCAGACTTCGTGGTGCGGAAGGAGGGATTTGAACCCCCACGAGGTTTCCCCCACAGGCTTCTGAGGCCTGCGCGTCTGCCAGTTCCGCCACTTCCGCACTCGGGCAACACTACGATACCGGCGCCGCGAGGGCCGGTCAAGGTGGCCCCAGTGTATCCCAGCCCACAGTCCGACGGCCTCTGTAGATGCCAGGATTAATGCCGGTACGTGGGTAACCTAAAGATATCGGATTCTCAGGAGGTGGGAATATGGCGAAGATGCATTGGGCGTGCTCGATGGGCCATCCGGTGACCGCCGACAGCGAGGATGAACTCGTCAAAGCGGCCCAGGAGCACATGAAGAAAGAACATGGCATGGACATCTCGCGCGACGAGGTCATGAAGACCGCGCACAAGGACATGTAGCCGCGGCTTCTCCGCGATCATCAGGGCCGCCGGATCCGGCGGCCC
>DATDQT010000074.1:0-23580 GCA_035292085.1 bacterium | reverse complement strand
TCGCGGAAGTAATCCCAGTGCCCGGAGATCTTGTACAGCTCCACGGCCGCCAGGTCGGACGCATAGACGTGCTGGTAGCCGCGCGCAAGCTCGAGGTCCACGATGTAGTTCTCCAGGATCCGCCGGACCATGGCCCCGCGCGGCAGCCAGACCGGCAGGCCCTGGCCGAGTTCCTCGGCAAACGCGAACAGCTTGAGGTCGCGGCCCAGCCGGCGGTGATCGCGCCGTTTGGCCTCCTCGAGCATCCGCAGATGCGCGTCCAGCTGCTCGTCGCGCGGGAACGTGATGCCGTAGATGCGCGAGAGCATCTCCCGGTGCTCGTCTCCCCGCCAGTACGCGCCGGACGTGCTGAGCAGCTTGATGGCCTTGATCAGCCCCGTCCGCGGCAGGTGCGGGCCGCGGCACATGTCAGAAAATCCGTCCTGCCGGTAGAACGATACCCGCTCGTCCGGAATGTCGTCTGCGAGCAGTTCGAGCTTGTACTTTTCACCCATCGTCTCGTACAGACGGATGGCCTCATCCCGCGGCAGTTCCACGCGCTCGATGGGCTGGTCTCTGGCCGCCAATTCCCGCATCCGCGCCTCGATCCGCTCGAGATCCGCCGGTTCAAACGGGCGGCCGATGTCGATGTCGTAGTAGAACCCCTGCTCGATGGGCGGTCCGATCGCGAGTTTCGCCTCAGGGAACAGCTCCCTCACCGCCTGGGCCAGCAAGTGGGCCGACGAGTGCCAGTACACCTCCCGCCCCTCGGGCGCATCGAAGTCGAGCAGTTCGACCGCAGCGTCGGCGTGCATCGGCGTGTCGAGATCACGCAGCTGTCCGTCGACCTTCGCGACGAGTGCGCCGGCGGCGCCCACGTCCTTTGCCACCTCCGCCGCCGTGATCCCCGGCGCGTATTCGCGCACGCGGCCATCTGGTAGTGCGATCTTGATGCGCTCCATGGTCCTCCTCCTCAGCCCGTACGAAATCGGCTGCGTCGCGTTGCGAATCCTGCAGGCGGAACCGTCGATTTCGTCCGGGCCCTCAGAAAAGCAAAACGCCCCATCCTCTGAGGGACGGGGTCGCCCGCGGTTCCACCCTGCTTCCGTCCGGCGGTCCGGACGGCGCTCATGTCCCCTTCACGCGGGGAAGACGGCACGCCCTACGTCGAGGTTCGGGCGGCGGCTCCGAGGAGGTGTTCAGCTGCGCCGGCCGGGGAAGCTCTCACCTGTCCTTCCCTCTCTCTGCGGCGGCACACAGCGTACTCGTCCTCGTCCTTGCCGAGTGAAAATCAGTATACGTCGATTTCCCCGGGAGCGCAAGATTCCGCCTGCGACGCCTTCCGCGATGCCTTCCCATCCTCCATCGCTCTGCGTACACTCTGATGGGCTGTTGGAACCGCACCGCCCCGTGGTGCGTATGGAGAGAGGCGCGTATAGGAATGATGCACGGAGGTGAATGGATGCGGGTCATCGGGCTGATGCTTGCCGCCCTACTGTTGGCGACGCCGGCGCTTGGGCAGGCTCCCCTTCCCCTGGCCGTGGACCTCAAGTACACGGCGGGGTCGGGGAATGTCGAAGTGCAGGGGAAGACACGGCCCGGGGCGGTCATCGCCGTCGCCGGTGCCACCGCCCATGCCAACAGCGCCGGCGCCTTCGCGCTGAAAGGAACGCTGCCGATCTCGCTCGTCGTGGTTAGCGATGGCCAGACGCGGCGGCTGCGGTTCGATCTCCCGCGCGGAGCGACCGAGTACGTCGAGTGGCTCCACATTGATTTGGATCTGGGAGCGATGAACGCGGACGTCGCCGGCGCGCTGACGCTCAAGGTGCACCCCACGGCGGCGGTCGTCGTCAACCACGTCGAGGCCAAGCAGGCGGCCCGCGGGACGGTGCGGCGCGGCAACTTCGAGATTACGGTGCCGCTCGTGCGCGGCCTGAACACGCTGAAGTGGGCGCTACAGATCGGGTTCCTGCGGTTCCCGGCGCCGGACTTCACCTTCACGGTCGATTAAACCTAGACTGCGGGAGCATGACCCCGATTTCAGGTCTCCTCGGTATCCAGCAGAATCGTCACCGGCCCATCGTTGTGAATTTCGACTGACATCATGGCCCGGAACGTTCCCGTGCGCACGGGGACGCCCAGCGTACGCAGCTGGTCGTTGAAGCGCTCGTACAGCGCAGCGGCTTTCACCGGCTCGGCGGCCTCGAGGAAACTGGGCCGCCGCCCCCGCCCCGTGTCCCCGTACAGGGTGAACTGGGAGACAGACAGCACCTCCCCGCCCGCGTCGAGAAGCGAGCGGTTCATCTTGCCCGCCTCGTCACGGAGCACCCGCAGGTGGGCGACCTTGTCGGCCAGCGCGTCGGCGTCGGCGGGTCCGTCGGACGAGCTGACGCCGACAAGGACGACGTACCCGCTGCCGATTTCCGCGACCAGGTCGCCGGCCACTCTGACCCGCGCCTCGCTGACCCGCTGGACAACCACGCGCATCGCTACAACGTCAGCACGTTGAGGGCCTGCAGCACGACCCACACGGCCGGGATGGCGATCAGCGAGATCGTGCGCACCCGCAGCATTCTGGCATCCTCCTCGCGCTCGGAGAACCGGGTCATCACGACCGCCGCCAGGATGATCAGGACCAGCGCCGCGTAGTTGCCCAGCATGAACTTGTCCGCAAACGTCAGGTAGCCGACGGGCGGCAATGTCAAGGTGACGTGAGGTGCAGCAGCACCGAGACCACAAGTGCGGACGTCGCCAGCGCCAGGCGTTCCGTGACCTTCTCCGGCAGCAGGAACAGCGACAGCAACCCCACGGTGAACAGAAAGATCGCCGGCAGGACGACCTTGAGCAGGGCGCTGAGGACCGGACGGCGGATCCGCACTGAGAACTCATAGCGGGAGTATGTCTCTCCAAACGGGGCGTAGGCGAACTCATAGGTCCGCGCCTGCCAGCGTGGATCGACCTCCCATCCCGCGACGCCGACTGATGCCGCGACACCCGTTTGTCCCGGATCCACCAGATAGACCTGGTCCTCGATGGTCTGCCCGACTTCGCCCGCCGCCTCGATCTTGCCGTCTTCGATGATGAGGCTGAGCCGGTGCGTGTCAAAGGGGTACTTCCGCAGATCCATCGGCGCTGAGAGCATCGCCTGGAGCCGGAAGACCTTGCGCCGGGGCCTGTCGTCGACGGCCACCCGGTCCGTGGCCCGGCCATTCATGATCTCGAACGCCGAGGGCCCGCAGGGTGCGTCGCAGTGCATGATGAGGTACAGATCCATCGCGTAGGTCCCGGTCTCGGTATCGAGGCGGCTCACGTTCAGCAGATACGTGCCGACCCGGACCCGCACCGGCCCGGCGGCGGCCGGCGCAGGCGTCGCCGTGGGCGCAGCGAACGCGGCCGATGCCACGACCATCACAGAGATCCAACAAATCGTCGTACTGACCAGCAACTTCATCTAGAACTTCCAGAAGTTCTTCGCCGTGCCCGGCCGGAATACGTTGATCCCGACTACGATGAACCCGACCGAGGTGCCCTGTGTGAACACCGCCAGTCCCAACGCATCATAGATGTAGCGGGAGGCTCCGGGGATCGCGGAGCGCCCCGACGGGACGCCGTAGGCTGCCTGCACGTCTGCATTGGTGGACCCTACCCGAATCAATTTCGCCGTCTGGTAGTTACGGCTGCCGCGGAACTCAAGATAGCCAACCGTTTTCCTGTCCGGCGACCAGGCGGTCAGCCGTCCTTCGGGAACCGCCCAGACGTATCCCGACAGCCCCGGCTGCTGGTCGAACATGGCGGGTGGCGGCGCAGACAGCGGCCGGCCCAGCGCGCGGATGAGCCCCGCGATATCTGCGGCCACCGTCCAGGGGCCGATGCGGACGCCTGGTGCGATCAGACGGCCCGCGGGGATGTCGGACGCATACGACACCGCGCCGGCGGGTCCCAGGTGGAGCAGGGCGAATGGACCGCCCGCCGCCAATACGAGGATCAACAGCACGACACGCCGTCGCATCTGCCTCCTCGTGTGTGATTTGCGATTCCCCGTGCTCGACGTATAATTGAGGTCCGGGGCGGTTAGCTCAGCTGGCTAGAGCGCATCCTTGACATGGATGAGGTCGCAGGTTCAAGTCCTGCACCGCCCACCACAACGCACTCGTCCTGCCCCGTCCTGGATGAACCTAGCTGCTGGTTCCAGGAGGTCTGTACGGCAACCCCTGTGCCTTCTCCAGCATGGCGATTGTCTCTTCCACGGTGAGTAAGGCGGTCGTCTCAGCCGAGCGAAGCGAGCCGCCGGCGGAGATTCCAACCGAGAACGCCGCAGCGGAGACGTTATCCGGAGCCTCGATCAACACATATCCATCATGCTCACCGAACCCATACCAGAACCCATGGAGCTTCCCACCAAGTTTCTCCACAATCGCTCGGGCGACCTCGCGGCGATCCTCAGGCTTCTTGATGAGTCGGGCCCACGCTTCCGGCGTGTAGCTGAAACGCATGAGATAGAACGGCATGGGAACCCCCCTAGTGTTTTCCTCTCGACGCCCAGCGTTCCAGCCCGCGGACCCCGAGTGATCCGATCAGGGTCATGATCAGGTACAGCAGCGCGACCACGTTGTACGTCTCAAACGACCGGAACGTCCGCGCGTTGAGCAGCTGCCCGCTGTAGGTCAGTTCCTGCACCGAAATGACCGAGGCCAGCGATGAGTCCTTCAGCATCGACACGAAGTCGTTGCCCAGGGGCGGCAGGATGACGCGGATCGCCTGGGGGAGAATGATGTGGCGCATCGTCTGCCACGGCGTCATGCCCAGCGACCGCGACGCCTCGGTCTGGCCTTTCGGAATGGACTGGATCCCGGCCCGGTAGACCTCGGCCAGATACGCGCCGTAGCCGATGCCGAGGGCCAGCACGGCGCGTACGATGTCGCGGCGGAACCATAGCCCCACGGCCGGCAGCCCCGCTCCCCGGAACAGATCGGCCAAGGCCGGCGTGAGGACGAACGCGATGTAGATAATTTGAACCAGCAGGGGGACTCCCCGGAATACCTCGACGTAGAGACGGGCCGGCGTGGCAAAGAACGGATTCTTGGAGATCTGTCCCAACGCGGCGATCAACCCCAGGACCATTGCCAGCACGTACGCGTAGACCGCGACCTGGAGGGTCGTGATGATCGCCGGGGCAAGGAACTCGTAGGTCTCGATGTACACCGGCGACCGCAGCATCCCGGTCACGGCCGCGACGCCGCCCACGAGCAGGACGAGGGCCCACCAGGGGGCCCTCTCCAGCATTCCCACCGCCACCAGCCGGCCGCGGCCGGCGTGCTCCCTCAGCACGGGGCCGGACGGCGTCGGGTCCATCTACTCGCTACGACGGCTTATACTCGACAAACCACTTCTGGTACAGTCGGTCCAGCGTGCCGTTCTCCTTCAGCGTCCGCAGGGCGGCGTTGAACGCGTCCTGGAGTTCTTTGTCCCCCTCGCGTACGACGATGCCCAGGCCCTCGCTGGTGAACTTGTCCCCGGCGATCTTCAGTTTGTCGGGGTTCGTCCCCATGTAGCCGGACGCCCCGGTGTTGTCGATGATCACCGCATCGACATCGCTGTTGAGCAGCGACTTCACCGCCAAGTCAAAGGTGGGGAAGCGCTTGACCTCTTTGATCTTGCCTTCCTTCTGCAGCTTGGTCGCTTCCTCATCGTTGGTCGTCCCGCGCTGCACGGCGACGGTCCGCTCGGCGAGATCGTTGATGCCGCCGATCCGCGTCTCATCGGCGCGGACGAGCACGACCTGGCCGACCTCGATGTAGGGCTCGGTGAAGTCCATCGTCTTGTCCCGCTCGGCGGTGATCGTCACGCCGGAGATCACGGCATCGAAGTCGCCCTTCTGCAGCGCCGGGAAGATCCCGTCCCAGGCGGTGCTCTTGACATCGGCCTTGCAGTTGACGAGGCCGCAGACTTCGTTGATCAGGTCGATGTCGTATCCGATGATGGTCTTACTGGGATCGAGCATCTCAAACGGTGGGTAGGTCGCGTCGGTTGCGACCCGGATGGTCCGTCCGCCCAGATCCGGCAGCTGGGTCGCCGGCTGGGGCGCTGGTGCAGGCTGCTCGGCCTGCTGCTGCCGCTGGCAGCCGGTTACCGCCAGAGCGGCGGCGAGCAGCAGCACAAACCACACGATGGCGCGTGTTCTCATTCCCCGTCTCCTCCTCACGTTGTCGCAGGTCATCCTCGGGACGCCTCGGTAGTTCTCCGGCCCGGGGTCCGTTCCTCCGTTTGCCGCCCGCGGTCTGGTTCACCCGGCACCCCATCGAGGAGACCCCCCGCCCGCGACGAACATGGCGCATCATGGGCGTCGGACGCTACATCCTGGCGCGGCTGGCGCTGACCGTGCCAATGCTGTTGATCCTCCTCTCCCTGGTCTTCATCATCCTGCGCATCCTCCCCGGCGATCCCTGCCTTGCCCTGCTCGGCGGCCGCAACGTCACTCCCGAACGGCTGGCCGAGTGCCGGGAGCTCCTCGGGCTCAACCGGCCGCTGGTCGTGCAGTACATGGACTATCTGGGCAGCGCGGTGCGCCTGGACTTCGGGACATCGATCCGGACCGGTATGCCCGTGACGGAGGAACTGTGGCTGCGCTTCCCTGCCACGTTTGAGTTGGCCCTCTACGGGATGCTTGGGGCGACCGCCCTGGGCGTGGCGAGTGGAGTCTACGCCTCCGTGCGGCACGACCGGCGGGCCGACCACATCGTCCGCGTGGTGAACATCGCCTCGTTCTCGATGCCGATCTTCTGGATCGGCCTGATGTTCCTCATGCTGTTCGCAGTCCGCTGGCGGCTGTTTCCGGCCGGCGGCCGGCTCGACCCGGTGGCTGCCGCGCTCTTCACGCCGATCACGAACATCTATACGATCGACACCCTGCTACGCGGCGACCTCCGTTTGTTCCTCAGCGCCGTCCACCATCTTGTGCTGCCGGCGCTGACCCTGGCCATCGTCGTCTCGGGATTCATCGGCCGGATGACGCGCTCCAGCATGCTGGATGTGCTGGACCGCGAGTACGTCACGGTGGCCCGCGCCAAGGGACTGCGGGAGCGGACGGTTATCCGCCGCCACGCGCTCGCCAACGCGCTGATCCCGATCGTGACGGTCGTGGGCCTCCAGTTCGCCCTCCTGATGGCCGGCGCGATTCTGACTGAAACCGTCTACTCCTGGCCGGGGATCGCGCGCTACCTGCTGGAGAGCATCTCGTCCCGGGACTTCACGGCCATCCAAGGGGCGGTGATCTTCATCGCCTTCTTCATCTCCGCGGTAAATCTTCTGGTGGACGTCTTCTATGCCAGGTTGGATCCGCGCATCCGCTTCTGATGCTGCGTCTGGGCCGGGATTACCTGCTGATCAGTGGGATGCTGATCGTTGGCGTGGTGGTCACCGCCACGATCCTGGCGCCGTTTGTGGCGCCCTTTGACCCGACCGCCCCAACCCCGGCGGAGCGGCTGCAGCCGCCGGGGCCACCGTACTACATGGGAACGGATCAACTGCAGCGCGACGTATTCAGCCGGATGATCTACGGCGGCCGGATCCCCATCCTCGTCGCGGTCCTGTCCTGTGCGATTTCGCTCGTCGGGGGGACGTTGCTCGGATGGATCGCCGGCTTCGCCGGCGGCCGGCTGGACCGGGTGCTGTCCCTCGTCATGGATGCGATCTACTCGTTCCCCGCGCTGATCCTGGCCATCGCCATCGTCGCCATGCTGGGCCCCGGACTGGCCAACATGATCGCGGCGATTGCGTTTGTCTACATCCCCACCTATTTCCGGGTGGCGCGGGGCCAGGTGCTGGCGGTACGGGTCCAGGAGTTCGTGGAAGCATCGCGGGCCCTGGGGGCGTCGCGGGCCAGGACCCTGTTCCGCCACATCGCCCCGAACACGCTGCCGGCCGTGATGACCGTTCCCTCATTCAACATCGCCGACGCGATTCTCACCGAAGCGGCGCTGTCGTTTCTCGGCTTCGGCCTGCCGCCGCCCACGCCGGACTGGGGGTTCGACATCCAAAACGGCCAGAAGTTCCTCCAGGCTGGGTTCTGGTGGCTGATCACGTTCCCCGGCCTGATGATCATCCTGCTCTCCGTGGGGTTCGGCATGATCGGCGAAGGGACCAACGACCGGCTGAATCCACGCCGGCGCCGGGCCGCCTGATCCGTACAGCAGGGAGGGCATCCCCTGCACCGAATCAGATCCCTACTAACCATTGCAGGGCAGGACAATTTCATACAGGAGGTGAGTACATGGGTCGATCACGCCCGGCCGTCTGGGTGTTGCTGGCGGCGGCGCTGCTGCTGCTGGCCGGGGCTCCCACAGCCGCTCCCGCGGCGGCACCCGCGGACACGCTCGTCATCGGTACCACCGATAAGATCACCGAACTGTCGCCGGAGAACTCCTACGACTATTGGACGTGGCACGTCTTTGGACAGGTTTCGGAAGCGCTCGTGCAGTTTAGACCCGGCACCACGGAGATCGTCGGCCAGCTGGCCGCGTCCTGGCAGGTCGCGGCGGACGGGTTGAGCTACACGTTCAGGCTTCGATCCGGCGTGACGTTTACCGACGGCAGTCCGTTTGACGCCAGCTCGGTGAAGGCGTCCCTCGATACGGTACTCCGCCGCAAAGGCCCCGAAGGCGGCGTGGGTCTGATTGAGAACATCAAGAGCGTCGAGGTCGTCGATGCCCGCACAGTCCGGATCAACCTCAAGGCGATCGATGCCACCTTCCTCGCCCGCATGACCTGGGGCGTGGCGCCGGCCCACATCTACAAGTTCACGGGTCCGGCGAGCGAGTACGCCAAGGGACGGTTTGTCGGCACCGGGCCCTACCGCCTCACGCAGTACGTACCCGATCAGCGGACGGTCTACGAGGCCTATGCCGGGTACTGGGGGCCGAAGCCGAAGACCCGACGCATCATCACAACGTTCCTGGGGGATGCGTCGGCCCTGGCCGCGTCGGCGGAATCCGGGCAGGTCGATCTCGGGTTCCGGACCTTCAATCCTGAGGACCTCCGACGCCTGCAGCAGAGTGCCCGCGTGACGGTGCTGCGCGGCCCGAGCCTGTCGGTCCGGTATATCGTCTTCAACGTCACCGCGAAGCCGTTCGACGACGTGCGGGTGCGGCGTGCGGTTGCCTTCGCCCTCGACCGCGACCGGATCGCGCAGAACGTTTTCGGCGGGATCAATACCGCGCTGTACAGCATGGTGCCGCCGGGACTGTGGAGCTACGTCGACGCCTTCCCCAAGCGCAATCTTGAGCAGGCGCGTAGTCTGCTGCGCGAGGCCGGCTACAGCGCGGGCCGGAAACTGAACGTCGTCCTCTGGCTGACGCCGGTGCGCTATGGCAACACCGAGCCCGACGCCGGCGCGGTAGTCAAGCGGGCCATCGAGGAAACGGGCTTCGCCACCGTCACCATCAGGACGCAGGAGTGGGCGACCTACACGAAGTCCTTCGCCGCAGGAGAGTTCGGGATGTTCTTCTTGGGGTGGTTCCCCGACTTCATCGATCCGGACAACTACCTGGCTCCCTGGCTCACCGAGGCGCCCGAGGGGTTGGGCACGTTCCTGAACAAGGCCACCGCCGCCCGGGACAAGCAGTATTACACGCAGTTCCAACAGCTGCTGGCTCAGGCGAAGGCCACGACCGATCGGGCCGCCCGAACGCGGCTGTACGAGCAGGGGCAGCGGCTCCTCGCGGAGAGCGCCATCCTGGTCCCGATGTGGTCCAACAACCTGCAGGCCTTTGCGATTTTCCAGAAGAACGTGAAGGGGTTGGTCCTCAGCCCGGACATGGCGCTGCGGACCTGGACGATCTTCAAAGAATAGCGTCACTGGGGGCGCCGTTTCGGCGGCGCCCCCCCCATCATTACGGGTGGCCGTACTTCGACAGGAGCGCGCGCACCGCGTTCGTCGTCAGCACCGCCACCACCCCCGGCAGGAGCACCAACGCCCCCACTCCGGTCAGCAGTAGGATACCGGACAGCACCACCACAACGGCGGCCAGCGCGAGGGTAAACCCGATGTTGTCCACGACCAGCAGCGCGGCCCTCCGCAGCGCCGCCCCGATCCCGCGCCGTTCGGCCACCAGGAGCGGGAGCGCGTACAGCTGCGCGAGGGCCCACAGCACCAGCGGCGCCAGCCACACGAAGGCGACCAGATGACCGACGCGCATCCCCTCGGCCAGAGTGGGCAGCGGACGGCCGAGGATACCCGCGGTGCTTGTGAAGTAGAATCGCACATTTGCGACCAGCAGCCAGCCTAAGCCGCCGTCGACGAGGAAGAACAGCAGTCCGGCGATCCACTCCGTGCGCACCCTCCGCGGCAGGTCCCGCACCCTGAACGCCCGACGCCCGGCGATCTGCCCCGCAGCCGACCAGATTCCGGCCGCGAGTGGTCCGAACAACACCCATCCGGCCAGGAATGCGATCTGCCCCGTCGCGGTCCCCAGCGCAAGGCCGCCGATCACCAGGACGGGCGCCGCGGACACCAGGATGCTCGCGCCGATGATCAGCCCGAGGGCGTCGTAGCTGTCGCGGGCGGTTTTGGTGAGGACGGCGAGAATTGCCGTGTCCTACTTCGCGAGCACGTCGGGGTTGACGGGGTTGGGCGGCCGGCGGCCTTCGAGCACGGCGACGAGGTTCTCCGCCGCCAGGGTGGCCATCTTCACCCGCGTGGGCACGCTCGCGCTGGCAATGTGCGGGGCCACGGTGACGTTGTCGAGCTTCAGCAGAGGATCGTCCGGGTCGATGGGCTCGCGCTCGAACACGTCGATCCCCGCGGCGTAGATCGTCCGCATCCGCAGCGCCTCGGCCAGTGCTGCCTGATCGACGACCGGGCCCCGCGACGTGTTCACGAACACGGCCGTGGGTTTCATCAGCGCGAACTGCGGCCCGCTGATCAAGTGACGCGTCTGCGCGGACAGCGGGACGTGCACGCTGATGAAATCGCTGGTGCGCAGGACGTCGTCCATCCCGCGGAACTCGATCCCCTGGGCGGCTTCCAGGTCCTCGCGCCGGACGACATCGAAGTACAGCACCTGCATGCCGAACCCCTTGGCGCGGCGCGCCACGGCGGAGCCGATCCGCCCCAGTCCGATCAAGCCCAGCGTAGTTCCGTAGACGTCCTGCCCCGCCAGCAGCAGCGGTTCCCACGTCTTCCAGCGTCCCGCCCGCGTGTAGGCGTCGGCCTCGACCAGCCGGCGCGCGGCAGCGACCATCAAACAGAACGCAAAGTCCGCGACCGTCTCGGTGAGCACTTCGGGAGTGTTGGTCACGACAATGCCGCGGGCGGTCGCCGCGGGCACGTCGATGTTGTCGTAGCCCACCGCGAAGTTGCTGACCACCTTCAAGCGCGGGGCCGTATCCATCAGGGCCGCGTCGATGGAATCGGTCAGCAGGCTCAGCAGCCCGTCGGCGTCGGCGGCCTCGCGCTGTAGGACGTCCCGGGGGGGCGGCACGTCTTCCCGTTCCCACGCCGAGACGTCGGCGGCGGCCTTTACGATGGCCAAGCCCGGCTCGGGGATTTTGCGAGTGACGTAAACTTTGGGGCGCGCCACGGGGGTGAACTTCCCGCCGGGTGAAGGGTTATCCTTTGAACAAATGGGATCACGGAATCAAGGGATCAAGGGATCAGCCGACTTCAGTGCCTGCCAGCGGTCGCATGATCCCCTGATCCCTTGAGAGCTTGATTCCGTCCTGCACGCGCACCGTCACTTAGCAACTCCAGGATTGCCTCTTCCAGTCGCCGGGTCAGTTCATCGGGCCGCTCGCCGGGTTTCGGATGCAGGGGCGGGCCCAGCCGGATCGTGATCCGACGCGTCCACGGCCACCGCGCGGGGAACCGCGCGCCCAGCGGCCAGACCTCGGCGATCCCGGTAATGGCCGCCGGCACGATCGGCACGCGTGTCCGGATGGCCAGGAACGCGGCACCGGATTGCAACTCACCCAGCGGACGGTCCTGGACCACTCCCCCTTCGGGATAGATCACCATGACATCGCCGGCCCGGAGCCGCCGCAGGCACGCCCGCAGGGCCCCGATATCGGTGGCCCCCCGGCGCACCAGCACCGGATCGAAGCGGTTGAGCAGCCAGAAGATGACCGGATAGCGCTCCAGTTCGTGTCCGGCCAGGAACGACGGCCGGAACGGCAGGGCCGCCCCCAGCGCCACGGGATCGAGTTCGCTGGGATGGTTGCTGCAGATGAGAAACGGCCCCCTCGACGGCAGGTGCTGCCGGCCGTACAGCCGCAGCCGCCACGCCCACAGCAGGAACCGCATCGTGTATTGGACCAGGCGGTACCAGATGCTGCCGGGTCGCAGGCCCTGCGATTCCAGCCGATCTGCGGCCGGCGCGGTCTCGATCTGGACCTCGTGACTGACGCCCTCTTGGTCACTCATGCCGCGGCATGCTCCTTCACTTGCACAATACACTCCACGTGCGGCGTCTGCGGGAACTGATCAACCGGCTGGACGGCCGTGACGGCATAGCCGGCGGCCGTCAGGATCCGCAGGTCGGCGCCCAGGGTCGCCGGATTACATGAGACGTACACAATCCGATCCGGCCGGAGCGACGCGATGCGGTCCATGACCCTCGGACCCGCCCCCGCCCGCGGCGGGTCGAGGACCACGACGTCCGGGTCCACGTCGCCGGCGAGGACCTGCACCGCGCGCGAGCTGGCCGCGTAGAAGTCGGCATTGCGGATGCCGTTGAGTGCCGCGTTGGCGCGTGCCGCCTGGATAGCCGCGACTCCCACGTCGATCCCCACCACCTGCCGGGCGCGGCGGGCCAGGGCCAGCGCAAACGTCCCGACCCCACAGTACAGGTCCACCACGCGCGCAGCGCTGTTGAGCGCCGCGAATTCGTCAACGAGGGCGATCATCCCTTCCACCTGGGCCGTGTTCGCCTGGAAGAACGTCGTCAGTCCGATCTGGAACCTCAGCCCTGCGACCCGTTCGACGATGGCGTCCCGGCCGTGGAGGACCTCGACGTCCGTGATCGCCGACGTGTTCTCGCCGACGATCCCGCGCACGATCGAGGTCAGCTGCGGGTAGCGGGTGGCGAGCATCGCGGCGAGGGCGGCGGCGCCGGGGAACGGGCCGCGGCTGGTAACGAAGCCGACCATCGCTTCCCCGCTCCCCCGCGCCTCCCTGATCACCAGGGTTCGGAGCAGCCCCTTCCCCGTGCGCGCATCGTAGCAGGACAGACCGCGCGCGGCCACGGCGGCCCGCACGTCCCGAACGATCGCGGCCGACGCCGGAGACTGGAGAAAACACTCCTCAAGATTCACGATCCGCCGCCACTGCCCCCTCTCGTGCAGCCCGAGCTGCGCCGGCGGCGCAAACGCGAATTCCATCTTGTTCCGGTAGAACCAGGGATCGCGCGCGGGGACGATCGGCCGCAGGACGGACGGCGGCACGACGTCGCGGAGGTGTCTGGCGACCGCGGCGTCTTTCGCCGCCGTCTGACCCGCATAGTCCATGTCCTGCCACAGGCAGCCGCCGCAGATGCCAAAGTGCCTGCACCGCGCGGGGATCCGGTGGGTCGGGGATGCCAGCGGCACCGCCGATGCTGCCGTCGCCATACGTCCCATTCTAATGCCGGCCCGACCCGATCCGCCAGACACCCGCCAGCCGAACGGAAGCCGGAGTCGTCCCGTGGAATGTAGCAGGCATGGACGCGTACATCTGCATTACGAGCAAGCGCGAACTCCGCACGTTCGCCGACCGCCCGGTGGATCCCGGGTCCCTGGAGAAGATCCTGCAGGCCGGACGGAGAAGCGGGAGCAGCCGGAACCGGCAGCCGTGGCATTTCGTAGTCATACAGGACCGTCGACAGTTGACGGCCCTGGCCCGGTGCGGCCGGTTCGCTCAGCACCTCGCCACCGCGGCCGTGGCCGTCGTCGTGGCGCTCGACGACGCGCGCTACGCGTTTGACGCCGGGCGCTGCGCGCAAAATATGATGCTGGCGGCGTGGTCGATGGGCGTGGGATCGTGTCCGGCCACCCTGCACGATGCCGGCAGGGCGCGGGCGGTTCTGGGACTCCCCGACGGGATGCCCATTGCGATTGCGTTGTCGTTTGGCTACCCTCATTCACGAGGGCGGGGTACGGTCGAGCGCGCGGTGCTGCGGGTGTTGGCCGGCAGAGGCCGGCGGCCGCTGGCGTCGATGGTGTCCTGGGAGCGATTCGGGAATCGTCGTTAGGAGAGTCGTTAGGAGAGATCGAGCATGCGTCACGTGCGTGTGTGGATGGCGATTGGGATCGTCGGCGTGCTGCTCGCGCCCGCGGCGGCAGCGGCGCAGGGCCCGACCGTCGACCAGCTGCTCCTGCGGATCTTCGGCTCAGAGGGCACCGAGCCGTACTACGAGACGGCGGACTTCGCCGCGCGGCTGACGCTCAACGTCCGCGGCATGCGGCTCGCCGCCACCGGCTCGGGGTCATTCGCCGAGTTCCGCGAACAGAAAGGCGGCCCCATCCGCCGCAAGATCGAGATCAAGCAGCTGGACCTGCCGGTGCTGCTGCGTCCATTTTCCGGCCTCGTGCGCCGGCTGATCCAGGAGCGGGGCGAGCTCCACTCCGAGAACCCGGAAGACTGGACCGACCACGACTTCTTCATCCTCGAGCAGCGGGCCGGCGGGCGGTACGTGGTGGTGGGCGTCCGCCGCGACCGGGTCAACCAGGCCATCAAGCAGTTCGGACGCGACAAGTTCAACAAGGACGACGTCAACGACCGCCGCGCCGTGGCGAGGTGGATCTACACCTCGCCGTCGATGAAGGAGTTCCTGGCGGCCCCCGGCGGCGCGTACGCCGCGATCTTCGTCGTCGACGAGTTGGGACGGGTCTATGAGCAGTACCTGCTGTTCGACTGGGGCCGCATCGGGACGCGGATCACCTGGGTGCAGGCCAGCGGGAACTGGGTCTGGAAGCAGCTGGACTCCGACGTGGCCAGCGAGGTCCCCGGCTTCGGACGCGTCACCGGGGACGCGTCGTTGACTTTCGCCAACCACTGCTGGACCTGCAAGAAATAGGGATCAACCGGCCGTCCGGCGCGCCGCCCGCTGTCCGCGGACTGCGCTGTAGATACCGGCAAGCCGGCGGGCCGTCGCGGCGATCGAGTACTGCCCGGCCGTCACGCGGGCGTTGGCTCCCAGGCCGCGGCGGGTCCCGGGCGTGTCCAGCAGGTGGGCGAGGGCCCGCGCAAACGCTCCCGCATCACGCGAGACCAGGACGCCGTCCACGCCGGTCGTTACGGTGTCCGCGGCCCCCGGCGCATCCAGGCCCAGCACCGGAAGTCCCACCGCCATTGCCTCCAGAATGGCCAGCGGCCGCACCTCGGTCACCGACGACATGACAAAGAGATCGGCGGCCGCATAGTAGGCGGGAATCTCCGCGTACGGCACGGCGCCGGCGAAGTGGACGCGGCCGTCAAGGTCCAGCGAGCCGGCCAGCCGGCGCAGGCGGTCGCGGTCCGCGCCGTCGCCTACGAGCAACAGCCGCGCGGTGGGGACGATCGGGGCCGCGAGGCGGAAGGCCTGCAGCAGGAAGTCCAGATTCTTCTCCACGGCCAACCGGCCGGCGAAGATGGCGACCGGGGCGGCGGCGGCGATCCCCAATCGCGCCCGGAGGGTGCCCGCAGACGCACGGGCAAACATCGACAGGTCAATGCCGTTGTGCACGACTTCGACCGGCCGGCGGATCCCGTAGGACCGCAGCAACCCAACGACGGACGGAGCGGGACAGACCACGACGTCGCAGCGTTCGGCGTAGCCGGCGACGAGCCGCCGGACCATCCACCGCACCAGCGTCTGGTTGAGCGGGACGTAGTGCGCGTACTGCTCGTACTGGGTGTGGAACGTGTAGACGAGGGGCAGGCTCAATCTCGCGGCAATCGCGGCGGCGGCGCGCCCGACCGAGAACGGATGCTGCGAGTGGATGACGTCCAGCTGCAGGGCGGCGATCCTCCGAAACACGCGCGGCGCCACGGGGATCGCCAGCGGCGTCGGCACCCGGGCCGGCAGGGTGATGGCCGGGTAGCGAAACACGCGCGGCTCGGTATCGACGTAGCCCGCACACACCGGCGCCACGATGGCGACCTCGTGTCCGTCGGCTTCCAGGCTCCGACGGAGGAGCACGACCGAATTGACGACCCCGGTCACCTGAGGCTTGTAGGCGTCGGTGAAGATCCCAACCCTCATATCCGCTCCACGTCCAGCACCGCGGCCCCGGAGACCGCGCTCGTGCGCAGCGCCGCGAGGGCGGCGTTCGCCTCGGCCAGCGGGTAGACCGTCGCCGTCGTCTCCACGGGAATGGCCGACGCCAGGTCCAGAAATTCTTCGGCATCCTGCCGCGTGACGTTGCTCACGCTGCGCAGGACGCGTTCCCCGTACAACAGCGCGTAGTCGAACTCCGGGATCCGGTCGAGGTGGATGGCATTCACCACGACCGTCCCGCCGCGCTCGAGCTGGCCCAGCGCCTGGATCACGACTGCTCCGGCGGGCGCGAACACGACCGCGGCGTGCGGACGGGCGGGCGGACGGTCGTCGCCGCCTCCGGCCCACGCCGCGCCCAACTCCCGGGCATGGGCGCGATGGGACTCGCTGCGCGTGAACACGTACACCTCGCATCCCCAATGCCGCGCGACCTGGATGACCAGGTGCGCCGACGCGCCAAAGCCGAACAGGCCGAGCCGCTGGCCGGGTTCGATGCCCGACAACCGCAGGGCGCGGTACCCGATCACGCCGGCGCACAGCAGCGGCGCGGCATCGGTGTCGCTGAACCGCCCGGGGATACGATAGGCGTAGTCCGCCTTCGCCACCATGAACTGGGCGTAGCCCCCATCGACATCGTACCCGGTGAACCGCGCCTCGGCGCACAGGTTTTCCCGGCCCTGCAGGCACGCGTCGCACCGGCCGCACGCATCATACAGCCAGGCCACGCCGGCGCGGTCGCCGCGCGCGAAGCGGCGCACCCCAGGTCCGACCTCAGCGACCAGGCCCACGACCTGATGCCCGGGCACCAGCGGCGTCTTGTGCACCGGCAGCTCGCCGCCGACGATGTGGAGGTCCGTGTGGCAGACGCCGCAGCGTGTGACCTTCAACAGGATCTCGCCCGGGGCGGGAGCCGGCAGTGGAAGATCCTCCCGATGCAGCGGCGACGCCAGTTCGGGGTCCGGACGATGCAGCACCATGCCGTGCATCTGGTTCCACTTCCGCAGGGTGAGGAGGCGCCCCTGTTGGCGGCGGGAGCGACGGGCGCGGGCGCGAAAAGCGACAGTATGCGATTCGGGTCGGCGGTCGCTCTCCTCGCCGCGGTACTCGCCGCGGCGGGGTGCCAGACGTCGGGGCCGGCGCCTCTCGTCGAGCAGCGCGACGAAGCGACCGGGTTTGTCGTGCGGGTCCCCGCCGACTGGACCGCTGCGAGGACCGGCGACGGCCGCGCGACGCGCTATGTCCCGCCGGGCGCCGCGCCGGAGACGGCGAGCGAGTTCATTGCCGTGTTTGTCAACGAGGTGCCCGGCCCTCTGGACGAGCCGGGGGTGAGACGGCTGGTGTTCACCTCCCTTCCGATCCACGGCGTCTCGGCGTTTCTGCAAGATCCCCGCAGCACGTCAGATGCGCGCTGGGACCGATTCGACGTCACCGGGAGTTCGGGTGGGGAGGAGTGGGCCTCGGTCGGCGTCGTCGTCTCCGGCGCCGCAGCGACGTATCTGGTCGTGTGCGCGAAGCCGTTTGACCGGTGGCGGGAGGGGCAGAAGCAGTGCGATGACGTCGTCCGCACGTTTCAGCCGGGAAAACTGGACTAAGATCGGGATCGACTCTGCAGTTATCCGACCGCCGCCGGATAGCGCGACAGCGCTTCCTTCATCCTCCGCAGGCCCTCTTGAATCTGTTCGACGTTGTTCGCGTAGGAGAATCGCAGGTACCCCTGGCCGTACCGGCCGAACGCCGTCCCGGACAGGCAGGCCACCCCGGCCTCGGTGAGGAGGAAATCGGCCAGCCGCTTGCTGTCTGGATCGATGCGGGTCACATTCGGAAACGCGTAGAATGCGCCGTGGGGCCGGGTGCAGGTCACGCCGTCGATGGCGTTGAGCCCGTCCACGATGACGTCACGGCGGCGGCGGAATTCACTCACCATGGCGCGCACCGGTTCCTGCGGCCCGCGCAGGGCGGCGATCCCGGCGATCTGCGTGAACGCCGCGGCGCACGAGGCCACGTTGACCATGAGCCGCGCCATCTTGGCCGCCAGGTCTTTCCGCATGACCCCGAAGCCCAGCCGCCAGCCCGTCATAGCGTACGCCTTGGAGAAACCGTCGAGGATGATGGTCCGATCCTGCATGCCCGGCAGCGCGGCGAGGCTGTAGTGCGTCGCATCGTAGGCGATCTGCCAGTAGATCTCATCGGCCAGCACGAGCGCAGCGGACCGGGACAGTGCCCCGGCGATCGCGACGAGATCATCCCGCGTGAGCACGGAACCGCACGGGTTGTGCGGGGAGTTCAGCACCACCAGCCGGGTCTTCGGGGTCACCAGGGCCGCCAGTTCGTCCGGATCGACACGGAATCCGCGCTCCTCACGCAGCGGCAGCGACTTGGGCACCCCGCCGACGAACTGGACCACGGATTCATAAATGGGATAGCCCGGATCGGGGCAGATCACTTCGTCGCCGGGGTTGACCAGCGCGAGGATCGCGAAGAACATGATCGGCTTGCTGCCGGGCGTGATGACGACCTCGGACGGGTCGACGGGGATGCCGCGGGTGGCCGCGACATGCTCGGCGATGGCTTCCCGGGCCTCATGCAACCCTGCCGACGGCGTGTAGTGGGTATAACCATCGGCCAGTGCCTTCTCGGCGGCCTGCTTGATGTGCTCGGGCGTATCGAAGTCCGGCTCCCCGATCTCGAGGTGGACGATCGATTTCCCCTGGCGTTCCAGCTCCCGGGCCCTGGCCAGCACTTCGAACGCCGTCTCGGTGCCTAATCCCGCCATGCGGTCGGCCAATCTCAGCTCACTCATCGCTCTCTCCCCCACCTTCAAATACCTGGGTCGTCGCTCGTGGGTCGTAGGTCGTGGCTGCAGTCTTCTATTCGATTACCCATGACCTACGACCTATGACCTACGACCTGCGACCTGTCCTAGGGTACAATGCGCGTGCCTGTCCGCCCATCGAGCGCCCGCCTGATGCCTTCCGGGGAAGTGATCAACGCTTCCTTGCCTGTCGCCTCGATGAACCGGATCGCGGACAGCACTTTGGGGCCCATGCTGCCCGGTGGAAAGTGGCCCTGACTGAGGTACCGGCTGGCTTCGTCCACCGACATGCGCGCCAGATCGCGCTGGTCGGGTTTCCCGTAGTTCAGCGCCACCCGCTCGACGGCGGTCGAAATCAGGAGGAGATCCGCGCCGATCGATTGAGCCAGCAGCGACGTCGCCAGGTCCTTGTCAATGACGGCTTCGACCCCCTCGAGGTCCCCGTCGCCCCGGCGCACGACCGGGATCCCTCCCCCGCCCGCGGCGATGACGACGATCGACTGGAAGACGAGCCCTTTGATCACCAGCCGCTCGACGATTTCCAGCGGCATCGGCGACGCGACGACCCGCCGCCAGCCGCGGCCGGCATCCTCCACCATCTCCCACCGCCGGTCGCGCCGCAGCCGTTCGGCTTCGTCAGGCTCATAGAACGGTCCGACGGGCTTCGTCGGACGGCGGAAGGCGGGGTCGTCGCGATCGACGACCGCCTGCGTGACGACCGTCACCACGCGCTTGCGGATGTCCCGGCGGCGCAGCTCATTTCCGAGAATCTGCTGGATCAGGTAGCCGATCGAGCCCTGAGTCTGCGCTCCCAGCACGTCCAGCGGCAGCGGCGGGGCCACCGCGGCGGCCAGTTCGGACCGGAGGAGGTTGAACCCGACCTGCGGCCCATTGCCGTGGGTGATCACGACGTCCCATCCGGCGGCGATCATCGCTCCGAGATGCGCGCAGGTCTCTTGGAGCGCTTCAATCTCTCCGGCGACATCGGCATGCGCTTCATCGCGGATCAGGGAGTTGCCGCCTATGGCCACCACGGCGACCGGCACGCCGGAGTGGTTCGTGCCGGGGTCTGCGTTTCCTCGCGCGCGTCTTTCCGGTAGAATCTGAAGCCGTGGGCCGCCCTCGCGTCGTCTCCTACGGCCTGGGTCCGATCGGCCTGGGCGTCGCCGAAATTCTGCTGCAGCGCGGCTATGAGTTCGCCGGGGCCGTCGATACCGATCCCGCGAAAGCCGGCCGCCCGCTGCGCGAACTCCTGCCCGGCGCGCCCTCCGGCGTGGTGATCGCACCGTCGATCGGCGATCTGCGGGGCCATGGCGCAGACGTGGTTGTGCACTCCACGCAGTCGCGCCTGCACCACGTCCTCCCACAGCTACATCCGCTGCTGGAGGCGGAGTGGAACGTCATTTCGACCTGCGAGGAATTATCGTATCCCTGGTACGGATACCCCGACGACGCGCGCGACCTCGACCGCAGCGCACGCGCGCACGGGGTGAGGCTGTTAGGCACGGGCGTGAATCCAGGGTTTGTCATGGATCTCCTGCCGGTCGTCCTGACGATGCCGTGCCGGGAGGTTCGGCGGATTACTGTGACGCGGGTCGTGGATGCCCGGCAGCGCCGCCTGCCACTGCAGCGTAAGGTCGGCGCGGGACTCAGCCCAGACGAATTTGCCGCAGGGGTCGCCGCCGGCCGGATCGCGCACGTGGGATTGCCCGAGTCGGTCGCAATGCTCGCGGCGGCGGTGGGATGGGCCGTTGACTCGATCACCGAGACCATCGATCCCGTCCTCGATGCGGAAGGGGTGGTCCGCGGCCTGCACCAGATCTGCCGCGGGATCATGCACGGACAGACGGCGTCGATCATGCTCGACCTCACGATGGCCGTGGGCGCCGACGACCCGCGGGACGAGATCCGCATCGACGGCGTGCCACCCATCCACGCGACGATTCACGGCGGCGTGCAGGGCGATCAGGCGACGTGTGCGATCGTCGCCAACACCCTGCCCCGCCTGCTTGCGGCTCCGCCCGGCCTGGTCACCGCGATCGAACTCCCGGCCGCCCTGATACCGCCACGAGGCGTTCTCTCCGTCTAGTGAAGTAACCATGGTAAACATCCCTCCTGCCCCCGATTGGCACACCAAAGGACAATGCGTACAAGGGACGCCGGAGGGTGGCCACGAAAAGAGATAGGACGCACACTTGATGACATCCCAACGCTGTATCCATGTTGACTGGAGGGTACGTATGCGCCGTGTACTGCTGGCTGTTGCCGTACTGCTCGTCTCTGCCCTGCTCTCGACCAGCCTGACGCTCGCCGCTCCGCGTGACGCGACCGAGCCCATCGACAAGCGGTCCGGATTCTACTCGTTCGAAACATTCCGGGTGAGCCTCCCGAGCGGAACGAGCGGCCCCGGCCGCGGGACGATCGCGGGGATCGTCTGCACCCAGTCGCCGGGAACCCAGCCGGCGGAATTCGCCGGGAACTGGCTGCTCAACTGCGACGGCATCGGGCCGCACAACGAGAACACCATCGCGGTGAATCCGAACAACGCGGCCCAGATCGCCGCGGGGTCCCATTCCTACCTCATCGAGCAGACCGGAGGGTTCCTCAACTTCCACGTCATTGCCGCCGCCTACGTCAGTTCCAATGGCGGGGCGTCGTGGACGAACGTCCATCCCCCGCTGGGGCGATGGCAGTTCACCGGCGACCCGGTCCTGTTCTTTGACGACAGCAACCACCTGTACTACGTGAATCTCGCCGACCACGAGGGACAGGGCGGTCCATTCACCCAGGTGAGCATCATCGCCCAGCGCTCATCCGACAATGGATTGACCTGGACCGACCCGGTCACCGTCGCGAAGGGACAAGGCGCCATCGCGTTCGGCCCGGGTGGACCCCTGGTCTTCAACGACAAGCCCTGGGCGACCGCCGACACCACGGGAGGACCGCGCAACAATTGGGTGTACGTGACCTACACGCGGTTCCTCTTCTTCCAGGGATCGTACATCGAGTCGCCTATCTACTTCAGCCGGTCGACCAACGGCGGGAAGACGTGGAGTACCCCAAAGGAGATCAGCGGCACCAGCGCCGCGCTGTGCACCCAACAGATCAATAACTCCGGGGCCGCGAACCGCTGCGACGAGAACCAGTTCAGCCAACCGGTCGTCGCCCCAGACGGCACGCTCTACGTCTCCTTCCTCAATGAGCAGAATCCGGCCAGCACGGATTTCCGCGATCAGGTGCTCGTCGTCAAGTCGACCGACGGCGGCACTACGTGGACGGGTCCCTATGCCGCCTCAGGGGTCATCCACGACGGCGCGAATGACTACCCACTCAACACCGACGGTCGTCAGAGGCTCACCGGGTGCGCGTTCCGAACGCACGCCGGAGGCGCGGTGGCTGCCGATCCCACCACCGCCGGCCGGCTGTACTATGTCTACACCGAGAACACCACCCCCGGGGCAAACACGCAGACCGACATCATGGTGGTGCGGTCGGATAATGGTGGCGTGACTTGGACGGGCCCCTTGACGGTCAACACCAGCGCCGCCGACCAGATCTACCCCTGGGCGACGGTCGACGGAAACGGCATCCTCCACGTCGGGTACATCGACCGGGACAGAGCTCCTGTCGCGGGGCAGCCGTGTGTCTATGGGTTCACGCTCTCGTCGGCCACCACTTCGCCGGCTGCCGGTTTCACGCATGCGGCGCAGGAGAGCGCCGTTTCTGTGGCCTCGAACAGCCGCTGGTTCAGATCGCCGACCACCGCGGTGCCGGGCAACACGCGGTTCATCGGCGACTACTTCCAGATCACCGCCGGCCCGGATCTCAGCATCTGGTCCACGTGGACCGACATGCGACAGAGCGTCACCCTGTTTGGCCTCACCGCCAAGGATCAGGACGCGGTAGCAGAACAGAAACCGTAGCCTGAGACAATTCCTCGTGATGCTAGGAGCCCCGGAATCGCCCTCGGGGCTCCTCCATTGTCAGTCGAGGACCGCCCGGGCCAGCGCCAGCACCGCGACTTCATGCGCGCCGGCGGCCCGCAGCGCCTGGGCGCACGACGCCGCGGTGAAGCCGGTCGACAGCACGTCGTCCACAAGCAGAATCCTCTCAGCCATCAGGGTCGCGGCCGCAAACGCGGCGCGCACGTTTCTCTTGCGGTCCGCCCGCGGCAGACCGACCTGCTCGGGGGTGTCTCGCGTGCGGCGCAGGACCTGGACATCCAGGGGGCGGCCGAGGGCGGTGGCGATCTTTCGCGCGAGCAGTTCGGACTGGTTGAATCCTCGCGCCGCCTGCCGGTGGGGATGCAGCGGCACCGGTACAATGACGTCGCACACCCGTGCGACCGGATCGGCCTGCGCCGCGGCGGCCATGAGCAGTCCCAGCGGCTCGCTCAAAGCGGCGCGGCCCCGGAATTTGAGGGCGTGGACGGCATCGCGCAGTGTCCCGTCGTAGATGCCCACCGCCCGCGCCTGACTGAAGTACAGCCGCCGGCGGCGGCAGGGGACGCAGGTGAACACGAGATCCGGCGGACCGCGGAGCGGACGGCCGCACCGCATGCAC
>DATDQT010000073.1:0-11346 GCA_035292085.1 bacterium | reverse complement strand
GGAGCTGCCGCTGCCGCCGCGGGGTCAACTGACCGCCTCCAGCGTGCCGCCGGCCATGAGGATGCCGACGTCCTCCTCCGTGGCCGTCGCGGCGTCGAGCTCCCCGACGATGCGGCCGCGGAACAGGACGAGGATCCGGTCGGCCAGCGCGAGGATCTCGTCGAGTTCCACCGAGACCAGCAAGACGGCCACGCCGCGGTCCCGCGCGTCGATCAGCGTCTGATGGACGAACTCGATGCTGCCCACGTCCAACCCGCGGGTCGGCTGGTTGGCCACGATGCACGTGGGCTCTCCGGACAGTTCGCGGCCGAGCACGACCTTCTGCAGGTTCCCGCCGGACAACGTGGCGATGTCTTCTCCCGGCCGGGCCGCGGCGACGGAGAACCGGCTGACCACCCACTCGGCCAACGCGGCGATCTTCTCGCGCACCAGCAGGCCCGCGCGGGAGAACTGCGGTTCGCGGTAACGGGACACGACGACATTTTCATCAAGGGTGGTCTGCAGGTTTAGCCCCACGGTGAGCCGGTCTTCCGGGATGTGTGCCATCCCCGACGCCCGCCGGTCCCACACCGGCAGGTGCGTGATCGGCTGTCCCAGCAGCCGGATCGTCCCGCTGTCGGCCGGGCGCATGCCGGTGACGGCGTCAACCAGTTCGGTCTGCCCGTTGCCGCTCACGCCGGCGACGCCGACGATTTCGCCCGCGCGCACGGTGAGCGAGAGATCGGCGACGGCCTGCACGCCGTCCTGGCGCGTGACGGTGAGGCGGTCCACTTCCAGTACGGGGCGGCCGGGCCGGGCCGGCGGTTTGTTCACGCGGAACAGGACTTCCCGGCCGACCATCATGCGGGCAAGCTCCCGCACGTTCGTCTCGGCGACCGGTTTCGTTCCCACCATCCGGCCCCGGCGCATCACGCTGACGTGGTGCGCCACCTCGATGACCTCCACCAGTTTGTGCGTGATGAAGATGACGGTCCGGCCGCGGGCGGCCAGCGCCCGGATGACGCCGAAGAGTTCCTGCGACTCCTGCGGGGTGAGCACCGCGGTCGGCTCATCGAGGATGAGCAGGCGGGCATCCCGCTGCAGGGCCTTGAGGATTTCCACCCGCTGCTGAAGGCTGACCGGCAGGTCGCCGACCCGGGCGGTGGGGTCGACCGGCAGCCCGAACTCGTCGGCCAGCGCGCGGACCCGGGCGTTCTCATCCGCCGCCCGCACGAACCCAGCCCGCGTGGGCTCGATGCCGAGCAGGATGTTCTCGGCGACCGTGAAGGAGGGCACGAGTTTGAAGTGCTGGTGGACCATGTCGATGCCCAGGCGGATAGCGTCGTCGGGGTGGTGGATGCGCGCCGGACGGCCGTCCACACGGATCGACCCGCTGTCGGACGCGACCAGCCCGAACAGGATGTTCATCAGGGTCGTCTTGCCGGCGCCGTTCTCGCCGACCAGCGCATGGACTTCACCGGCGGCCACGGCGAAGTCCACATGGTCGTTCGCGAGCACGTCGGAACTGGGGAAGTACTTGGTGATGCCGGACATCTCGACCGCGAGGGGCGGACCCTGGTGGTCCATCCCCCCGCGGCCGTCGATCGGAGAGGTCACTACTTGCCTTTCACTTTGTCGCAGACCGCCGTCGGATTGAGCGCGTCGCAGACCTCGTAACTGCCATCGAGGATCTTCGTGCGGTACTCTTCGACTTTGGCCTTTACTTCCGGCAGCTTCGCCGTCAACTTGGCCGGGCCGTTCTGCTCGAAGGTCGTCGACCCTTCGTCCCACGACAGGCCGGTCGCGCCGTCCTTCATCCCGATGACGCTGAAGCCGCCTTTGAAGTTGCCTTCCTTCGCGTTCTTCACCAACAGGAACGTGCTGATGTCGACCCGCTTCATCATCGAGGCGATGATGTTGCCGGGGGCGATGTCGTCCTGGTTGCTGTCGACGCCGAACGCGTACTTGCCCTTCTCCTTGGCCGCGGACAGCACGCCCTCGCCGGAGCGGCCGGCGACCTGGAAGATGATGTCCGCGCCCTGGTCGTACTGGTTCAGCGCGGCTTCCTTCCCCAGCGTCGGGTTGGCGAAGTCAAAGTTCAGGTAACTGACCAGGACTTTGCAGTCGGGGCAGACCTCGAGCACGCCCTGCTTGTACGCCCAGAAGAACTGGTTGAGCCCCGGGGAGTCCCCGCCGACCACCGCGCCGACGGTTTTGGTCTGCGTCAGCATCCCGGCGATCAGCCCGACGAGGAAGCTGCCCTCGTGGACGTTGATCTGGAAGGCGGCGATGTTGTCGGGCAGTTTCTCGACGAAGATGTCCGACGGCACGCCGAATTTCTGGTTGGGGAACTCCTGGGCCAGCTTGAGGATGACTTCCGGCTGTGGCGCCAGCGCCAGGACCAGGTCCGGATTCTGCTGGAGCGCGCCGCGGATCGCCTGCTCCTGTTCAGACACGCCCCGTGCTTCGATGATGTTGCCTTTCACCTGCAGTTCGGACTGCGCCCGCTCCGCCCCGCGAACGGAGGCGTCGATGAACGACCGGTCGCCGCGCGGGTTGGGCAGGACCAGTGCAAACGCGAACTCTTCGGTCGGCGCCGCCGCCTGCCGCTGACAGCCCACGGCGGCGAGGACCAGGATCAACACACCCGCCATGATCCAGCCACGCGATTTCATGCGTTCCTCCTGGAGACGATGAAGTCACCGTTCCGATGCGCTCGGCTATGTCACCCCCTTTAAGATGTCCAGCAGCCGCTGGCGGTACCGGGTCTCACGCTGGGGGAGTTCGGGGTAGACCTCGGCCCCTTCGTCCAGGAAATGGCGCACCCCCCGCCCGGCGGACTGGCCGCGCGCGGTGTGCATGTCCAGCGCGTAGTCGGGGATCGCCGGCCGCAGGCCCTCGCGCTCCACCGCCAGGCGCAGCCAGTTGTACAGCTCATCCGTACTGCGGTCCTTGTACTGGGTGGAGAGGTAGCGCACGGCGTGAATCGCAAAGAGGTCGCGGTCCCCGGACCCGCGCGCGAACCGCTGCGCCATCCGTTCCAGCGCGTCGATCACCGTCGGGGCGTGGGGGTCGCCGAACCCGATGTCTTCGACCGAGATCACCGCCAGCCGGT
Source organism: bacterium (assembly GCA_035292085.1). Classification (GTDB taxonomy): domain Bacteria; phylum Sysuimicrobiota; class Sysuimicrobiia; order Sysuimicrobiales; family Kaftiobacteriaceae; genus DASXUC01. Next base: position 8,252 of record DATDQT010000073.1, on the reverse strand, counting down.
CCCACAGCTTCTGCTCCAGTTCCGGGCTGGTCGCGATCATCTCATAGGCGAGCAGCGCCGCGTTCTCGGTGCGCCCGCGGCGGATCTCCTTTTGCAGCGCCGAGATGACCTCGTCGGCGGCCAGGTCGTGCGCGGTCTTGACCTGCGTCCAGGGATCGACCGGCTGCGTCATGTGGTCACCTGGGCCCGCGTCCCCGGCCCCTGGTCCCACTGCGCGGCGTCCGCGGTGGCCAGCTTGTGCATCGCCCGCAGGGCGACCGAGATCGCCTGGTCCTCGCCCCGCCGGTACGCGGCGTCGCCCCACTCCGGCTTCACCTCCGTCGGCGTGCCGTCGGATGCGAAGATCGCACCGGTGCGCCAGCCGCGGTACTGCCCGACGATGAACAATGTATCAGCCTCCATCTCGACGGCGATGACGTGCGCGCGGATCAGCAGATCGCGGTCGCGGTGCTCACGCGGGGCGTAGAAGGCATCTCCGCTCGCGCTCACGCCGACCCGGACCGCCACGCCCAGTTCGGCCGACGCGTCGACCAGGGCGCGGGTGACTTCAAACGTCGGGACGGCGGGGAAGGCCGGGGGGAGGTAGGCGGTGCCCGTGCCTCCGAATCGTACCGAGCCGCTGGAGATAATCACGTCGCCCGCGGTCATTCCCTCCTGCAGCACGCCGCACGACCCGACCCGGATGAACGTGTCGGCGCCCATGTGCGCGAGTTCTTCCACCGCGATGGCGACGGTCGGGCCGCCCATGCCGGTCGCGCAGACGGTCATGAAGATGCCGTCGTACGCGCCCGAGAACACGAGATAGCCGCGCGAGTCGGTCACCAACCGGGCGCCGGTGAACCGAGAGGCGATCTTCCGTGCACGGGCATGGTCGCCGGGCGTGAAGACGTACCGCGAGATGTCGCCCGGCTCACAGCGGATGTGGAATTCCACTCGTCGCCTCTGGGAGATGTCGGGAGTCCTGATTCGAAGAGCATGGACTCAGTCCTCCCGCACGTTCGACGTCCATCCGCTCAGGCGACCGCATTCCGCATCAGCGTCCAGAACCGGTCCCGATCGACCTGCAGCACGAGGCGGACGTGCGGGGTCCGGCCGGTGAGCCCGAACCAGTCCACGGTCGTCTGACCGCGGGTGTGCGACCCTGCGAGTTCGACGGCGACCGCGCGGGTCTCTTCAAGGGTCACCACGTCGGGTTCGATGGCGACCGCCACGGCCAGCGGGTCGGGGGCAAACAGGCCCGGTCGGTTGAGTTTGGCCAGGACAAACCGCAGCGTCTGTTCCGTGATGCGGCGGAAGAAGCGGCCGCGCGGGGTGGGCGCATTCATGAGTATGTCGACCTGGTCGGGTGCGAGCAGGTGCTCCATCGTCGTTTCCCAGGACACCAGCGTGAGGTTGGGCCAGGCCTCGAAGACGATCGCGGCGGCTTCCGGATCGCAGTGTATGTTGAACTCCGTCGATGGGTACGGCATGTTCCCGGTCGCGCGGATGGCGCCGCCCATCACCACGAGGCGGTGGAACTTGCGTGGCAGGGCTGGATCCAGCCGGGTCGCCAGCGCGATGTTCGTCAGCGGGCCGATCGCGACCAGAGTGAGGTCTCCCGGGGCGGCCGAGGCCAGGCGGATCAGGGCCAGCGATGCGTGTTCGGCTTCGACACGTCGCGGTGATGGCGGCACGCTGCTGTTGCCGAGCCCGTCCGCGCCGTGGATCTCCGACGCGTACACGCGGTAGCCTACCAGCGCGCGGTCACAGCCGGCGAATACCGGCGTCCGGTCCGGCGGGATTTCCAGCGCGTCGAGGATCGCGCAGGCGTTGGCCGTCGTCTTGGCGACGTCGACATTGCCGGCCACCGTGGTGATGGCTTCGACGCGCGCCTGCGGGTGGGCGAACGCCAGCATGATCGCGTGGGCATCGTCCACGCCGGGATCGGTGTCGATGATCAGTCGGACCATTTGAGCGCTCGTCTGGACGATGGGTGGGCGGCTACGCCGTGGAGTTAGGTGTGAGCCCCGGCGCTTCCTTGTGCCTATCGGGAGGGGAGGGGTGGGAGTGCGGCATTTTCCGCACTCCGGCAACTCGCAGCCGTGCACCGGCGCAGCGCCGTCAGGCGGGCGGCCAGCTCGGCAAGGATCCGCTGGTCGGTGCGGGCGGCAAGGTTCTCCAGCTCGAACGGGTCGCGGCGGAGATCGTACAGTTCCCGGTCCCCGGTGGCGTACTCGACGTAGACGTAGTCCTGCGTCCGCAGTCCCGAGAACGTCGGGACGGCGCGCAGTCCGGGACTTGCCGGCGCAGGATCGTCGGGCGGTTCGGGGTCGCGGTCACCGCCCCGAGTCCTCGGCTGGGCGACGTGCTCGATGAGGAACGTTCGGCGCCACTGGCTGAGCGGCGGCAGCGTGCTCCCCAGCAGGTGCACGAGTGTACGGCCGTCAACGAACGCCGGCATGGCCGCCCCGGCCAGGTCCGCCCACGTCGGGGCGAGGTCAATATTGACCGCGAGATGCTCCACGGTACGTCCGGCCGGCACGCCGGGACCGACCACGACCAGGGGTACGCGAACGTCTTCCTCATAGGGCGTGTTCTTGCCGGCCGGCAGGCGGTGTTCGCCGAGGTGGAATCCGTTGTCGGACGTGAAGAAGATGAACGTGCGTTGGAGTTCCCCGGTGGCGCGCAGCGTGTCGACCAGCGTGCCGATCGCGTCGTCGACCGCCTGCAGCGACTGCACCCGCCTCCGGTACAGCTGGTCCAGCCGGGCGGCCTGCCGGGCCGCCAGCTGCGGGCGCCGCAGCCACTGCGGCTTGTCGCTCACGTCGGCCTCGTTGAAGGACGGCGGCCGCGGTGCGCGGGCGTCGGGGAACATCGACGCGTGGCGGGGGGCCGGGGTCGCCGGTCCGTGAGGGGCGTAGGTGGCCAGATGAACGAAGAACGGCTTTCCGCCCCGCCGGATAAAGGCGGCGGCCTTGGCCGCCAGGATGTCGGTGATGTAGTCCTCCGGCCGCGAGCCATACGAGACCATCCGGCCGTTCTCATTCATGCGGTAGTCGAACATCCGGTAGGCCGAATTCGTCACCGGACTTGCCCATTCGTCCCATCCCGGTGGGACGTACGTCGGTTCCACCCCAGTCGGGTAGCCGTTGAGGTACTTGCCGAAGTACCCCGTACGGTAGCCCGCAGCCTGCAGCCAGGTCGCGGCCGTCGAACTCTCACGTCCAAGTTCGTGGAACGTTTCGAAGCCTCCAATCGGCGGACGGTTGCCGAGGACCCCGGTGTTGTGCGCGTACTGCCCGCGGAGGATCGTCGCGCGGGAGGGGCAGCACAGCGGATATGAGACGAAGAAGTTGCTGAACGTCACGCCCCGGTCGACCAGGAGGGTCTTCAGTTTCGGCATGACCTCGATGGACCTCGCATCGAGGTCGTCGGTGAGGATGAAGACAATGTTCGGTTTCTGGACCGGCGCGGCGACCGACACGCCATCAGGGCTCATGATGGGCGTGACGGCAAGCACAGCGGCGCAGAGCAGGATCACGGTCTTCATCGGCCCCTCCTGAAACGTCCTTCCCCACAGTTGGACGGACCCTGGACGGGGGCGTTTAGGCCCCCGGCGTGAACCACCCGCTGCACTCGGGCTCAGGAGCACCGCCGCACTGGTTTTGTTCAGACAGGGCTGATAGGTTGAGGGTGGACTGGAGGGTCTGAACAGCGCCACAGGAGGGCTTCAGCCATGAGAACAGGTTCGATGTCGATCACCTTGACGTTGCTGATGGCCGGCGCCCTACTGGTAGGTGCCTGTCAGAGCCGGGGGGGGTCTGCGCCGCCTCCTCCAAGTACCGCGCCCGGCCCGGCCCCGGGCGCCGCCCAAGGGCCGGGCCTGCAGCGAAACACGCTCCACACGCTGGTTCTGCCCACCCTCCGTCAGGAAGACCTCAGTCATGCCGATCCCGCGAATTTCGCCGCCGCGTTGGGCAAGGATCCCGATCGGATCTTCGCCTTCATCCGTGACAGCATCGCCTTTGAAGCGTACCGCGGACTGTTGAGGGGGCCACGCGGCACTCTCCTGGCGGCAGCGGGGAACTCGGTGGACCGGGCTGCACTTCTGGCGGCGATGTTGGAAAAGGCGGGCCAGCGCGTGCGTTTTGCCCGCGGGACCCTGGACGAGCGTCACGCCCGAGATCTGGTCATGTCGATGTGGGCGCAGCGTGAGGAATTGCCGGCGGGTCCACTCCCAGACGTGCCCGCGGACATCAAGGCGATCTTGGACATCCTCCCGACTGCTGCGCGGCGTGACTTGAGCCTGATTCGCGACCGGCTGACAGCGCTGGGGATCCAGTCGAGACGCGACTCCGTGCCGTCTGTGGAGGCGCTGGTCCAGGAAACCCAGCAACATTACTGGGTCCAGTGGTCGAAGGATGGGCAGTGGATCGATCTCGATCCCTCGTTCGCTGACGCGCGCCCGGGGCAGGCGTATGCCAAGAACGAGGAAGTCCTTCCCACACTGCCTGAATCGCTGGCCCACCAGGTACGCGTCCGCGTCAAGGTAGAGGAGTACGCTGACGCACAGGCCTCGAGCAGAGAAATTCTTACCTTTTCGGCCAGAGCGGCCGAGCTCTCAGCCGTGGATCTGATCTTGGTACACGTGCCGGAGAATTGGAAGGGGCCGGCGACGAGCCTCACCGGAGGGATCAGCGAAGCGGTGTCGAGCACGGGCCGAATCAGACCCGTACTCTTGATGAAGACGCAGTACGTCACGGGCGAGCCGTTCCAGCCGCCGGGGGCGGCCAGAGGCATTGGATCGATCGGCCGGCTGTTAGGTGGTGCTCAGAGGGGCGCTGCGATCGCAACAGCAGAGTTCCTGGAATTGGAGTTCGTCGACCCCGCGGGGAGTACTGAGACTGTCAGCCGGGAGATCTACGATGCCATCGGCCCGGCGCGGCGCGCGGCCTCCCAGAGTCCCTCCGCCGACGACCTCCAGAGAATGGAGATTCAAGATTTGACGAACGGCGGCTATAGTCTCTATGTCACGACAGGCCGGGTCGACGCGGGACAGGTGCAAACGGCCTCTCGTCCCGCCCCTTCTCCCACCGCGGGAGACGGGATTGACGTGCGCGAGGAGCTGAACCGACTTCACCTCGCCTTCGTTGCTGCCTCGGACTTCCTGATGGCACGTGTGACGGACGCCGGCCGCGTGGACATCCTGTTCTACCCCGTATCGCCGCGGGTGACGATTCTCGATCTCGTGCTCCGCCGCGATACAGCACGGCTGAGGCTGGACCTCCGACGTACACGCGCTCGGGCCGTGGCGGCGGGAGCCCACCCCGAGGACACCGTCTTCGCACGAATCCAGCGAGGGGTGATCGAGGGGACGCTGGAGCGGGTACTCCTTACCCTGTGGACCCGCGGGGGTTCACGGGACATTCGTCCGGGTACCGCGTTCGGTACCAGCATGCTCTTCGAGGCCGCGCAGTCCCAGGGACTCCAAATGCTGGCGCTCCCCGGTGAGCGAAACCAGATCGGTGGAGACGTGCCCCAGGATGCCCTGGCCAGACTGGATGCTGACGTCGCCCGGGGGCATGTCGCCGTGGTTCCTCAACGGGCCCCTTTGGTTGACGGCACCCCCCGATATGCCTGGTGGCGCATCGATCCCGCCTCTGGAGAAACGACCGCGGTGACTGACGAAGGTCTGCACGGGGCCGCTGAACAAGAGGGAGTCCGGGTCTTATCCAGGACGAACGTTCAGACCGGGGCGCCAGAGTTCTTCTGGCAGACGGTGACTTTGACCGGTTGGCGGAGCGTGATGATTACGGCAGAGGAGCTCGCCCGGATGGGAGGGATCCCTGGCCTACTGCAGCTCCTTCGCGCGGGGGGGATTCCTTATGTCCCTCGCCCTTGACGCTGCGAAATCGCCTATCGTCGGCATCGCGTTGTCGAGCCGACCTTCACGTGATTTAGGGCCCCAGCACCTGAACGCCGATCTCCTGTCCTTCCTTCTTCAGCAGGACCTTAGTGAGGCTACCGGGGCGACGCGGACGTCGCGCACGGTGATCGGAGTGCCCGCCGCCCGGACGACGATCGTGTACACACCCTCCGGCACGCTCGCGGCCGCCTGCCCCGTCGTGCCGCGCGCGACCACCTCGCCGGCGAAATCCTGCACCTCATACGGTACGGCCAGCGACTCCTGAATCGCTCGGGTTAAGGCTTTCGCGTTCGAGGCGTCGAAGAACCTGCCGCCGGTCAGCTTGGCGACGCAGGTTAGAGGCCGCAAAGGTCTTTGCCGCCCCGGTAGAAGTGACGCTCACGATGTGGCCCTCGAGCGCGGACAGGGCTACGTTGACGCCGAGGGGCGGGTCACGCGGATCTAGCAGCACGGCCGCGGTTGCCGGGGAGACTCCGGTCGGAGGTGCTCCGATGCTGACTGGAGCCGGAACTTGGGCGACGGCGACCAGGGCGAACAGAGCGGCCAGGACGCGCGGTGTCATTTCAGAGGCTTGCGACTACGCCGACGAGGATGAGCACTATCCCCGCCCCCGTCAGGATTACCCAAGCGTCCACACCATATCGCTGGTAGTAGAAACCGATGAGCGGCCATCCGCGCCGCCAATTAAGAAAGGGAATGCGCAGGTGCGAGGTGTAGCGCGCCATCTCGTGTCCCGGTAGCTCGTGCCGGATGCGGAGGAACATCCCGAACCATCCCGCAAGCAGTAGCGCGAAGCCGGCGACGGCCACGGTTTGCCACATCGCTTTCCGTCTCCTGTCGATTCAGTGTAACAGAGCTACCTGAACAGAACCTGGACGTGAGCCAGAGCTCAGGCCTGCCAGTACGGCCCGGTGAGGCCGATCCGGGTGAGGGTCGCTTTCATTTCCGTGGGGGTCTTGCCGCGGTAGTTGGGGTCCAGCCGGTCAGCGTACCAGTCTCGGGCGAGGCGCCATCCCTGCGCGACCGTGAGGAGCGCCCCTCTGGGCAACGTCCGTTCCGCGCACCACTGGGCGACGTGCTCTTCCGACCGGAAGAGCAGCATCGTCGATCAGGTGAAGACGATGTCGTCCCACCAGTGCGCCCGTGGGACCTGGAAGTGAATGATGCCCTGCGGATCAACTGGCTCGCCACCGGCGATGGTTACAGTCATGGCCTCGCCGCAGCCGTCGCCGCAGGAGGTGATGACGCGGCCAGTATCACCCAGCATGCCGATGATAGCCAGCGCATCCCAGATGCAGTTCCCAAAATACGACCGCCCGTGCGTCTCGACGGTGAATGGCGTCGGGACGGCAGAGAGAGGATGGGCCATGAGGATGTCCATCGTGCCTGGTCGAAGGACCAGCCGGCGACGCTCGGCCAGCCGGCGGTAGGAGTCAGCGGCTACCTGGGGCGTGATCCGGAGGTCGGCGGCTATCTCAATGACCGAAGGTGCGCGCCCGTCGTCGAGAAGGCGCTCGAATACCCTTAGCCGCACCCTGTCATCCAGCGCTTCCTGTGCTCCGTCCGCCATGGCACGCCACCCTGTTCGGCATTGACACAAACATACGTTCGATATTAGCCTTGAGCAAATGCCTCAGGAGTCTCTTCATCTAATAGAACCGACTCCTTCCCGCGATCCTGTGCAGATCGCGTTGCCCCGGGAAATGACCCCCCGCCTCTTCGCCGCAACGGGTACGCGGATTACGCCGCAGGTCGAGTGGGTTGAGATCCAGGTGAAGTCCGTTCTCAATCGCGTGCAAGGCATGGGCTTCGATTGGTCGATCAACCCATTCCGGGGGTGCGAGCATGCGTGCTCGTTTTGCTACGCTCGCAGGACCCACTGGTTTCTCGACCAGGACGGCGTCAACAACTGGTCGTCCCGCATCTTTGTGAAGGTGAACGCGCCGGCGGTGCTGCGGCGCGAACTGGCCAGATCCAGCTGGATGCGGGAAGAAGTCCACATCGGAACGGCGACCGATCCGTACCAACCCGCTGAAGGAGCCTACCGGATCACACGACAGGTTCTGGAAGCCCTCCGCGACTTCGAGACGCCAGCATCGATTGTCACGCGGTCCACGATGGTGATTAGGGACAAGGATATCTTGCGCGATCTGGCGCATGGCGCGGGCGCGACCGTTTGCTTCAGTATCACGACGATCGATCCGGATCTTTCACGCGAACTCGAACCGCAGGCTCCACCGCCTCTTCGTCGATTGGAAGTCATGCGGGAGCTACGCGACGCGGGGGTCGATACAGCGGTCCTCCTGGCGCCGGTGATTCCGGGCATCACCGATGCGCCGCATCAGCT
>DATDQT010000072.1:0-12319 GCA_035292085.1 bacterium | reverse complement strand
GATCAGGAGTAGGTAAATCCCTCCAACCCGCAGCGCAGTTGCCATCTCTGCACCTCCGTTGGTGTTGGTGTCCCGCTACGCCGGAATCGTCTGGGGCCGTGCCGTTCGTCGGATTTCGAACGTGCAGCGCGGGTCGCCGCGCACGATCCACTCCGACTGCTCAACGTCCTGTCCCACCACGCCGGAAAGGACCATCCGGGCTGCGCAACACAGTTCGCCGAATTCCAGGGCGAGTGAGGCCAGCGGGCATTCATGCAGGGAAAACTGCAAGCCGCTCTCCGTTCGGGTGACGGGAGATGAGTCCAAGCCCGCAAACACGACCTGCCTCGCTGCCTCCAGCCTCGCGGCAGTATCCGGGATGCGCCTGATCTCCGGGTGCTCGGCCGCGAAGACCCGCCCAAGAGATGGAAACATCGCCTCGATCTGTTCGGGCGGCGTCGTCCGGAGCCGGGCAAAGATGGCGTCCAACATCGCGGGATACGTCTCCTCGGCGGCGACTTCCATGGGGGCGGTCAGCGCATAGGCCTTGGCGGGGCGGCCGCGCGTGAACCCATTGCGGCGCGAGGTGACCGCGCCGATGCGCATCAGTGCGTTGAGGTGCCGCCGCACGGTCGAACGGGAGAGGCCTGCAGCCCGCTGCAGGAAGGTGATCGTACACCCGCCTGTGCGGCCGATGACCGACAGCAGGCGCTGCCGGCTGGTACTCTCTGAAACTGGAGCAATGCTCATGGCCTCGTCCTCACCTTACGGAGAGGCGGCGATGGCTGCCATCCGGTGCTCGCAGTATTTGACTACAGCGGTGGCTGCTCGACCGCGTCTACGCAAACCCATAAGGCACCGGGACGTTGAAGGCCCGCCAGGCAAACAGCGCGGCCAGCGCGATGAATACGATGAGCAGAGTGGGCGAATACGGCACGACCAATCGCACGCCGAGCAGCACGATAATGATCACGAGAAACAGGCAGGTGGCCGTAAAGCGCTTGCGGTGCCGCCGCAGCGCCCACACGCGGGCGGTTACATCCTCCTGGCCGCTGCGCGCGACCAGAGCCATGATCTGCGGCTGGATGGTCGTGTGCACATACGTCAGGATGGCCAGCACGACGAAGGTCAGCACCACCTTGGTCGTGACCATCCAGTTGCGCACCAGCGGCCCCCAGCCCTGGCCGGTGAGCAGCAGGAACGCGACCCCGGTGAGAATCAACGTCCCCAAGAACACGTGGCAGCGCACCGGTTGGCCTGAAACGATGCGCTCCATGTAACCGTCCATCCGGGCTTCGATGGCCTTCCCGAAGCGGACCCGTTCGTTCACCACGATGAGCAAGTACAGTGGCGCGGCCATGAACACCGCCGCCACAATGTGCACGATGCGTACGGCACTAGACCACTCCGTCATCCACAATCACCTCGCAGGCACTGGCTTAGATGTATCCGGAAGGAATCGTCCACCAATACGTCCGGTTGACGATCGTTTTTGCCCAGTGGTACAGACGCGACGGCGGAGCGGGCTGGGCGGGGCGGTCGTAGTCGAACCCCATCATCGTGGCCCGCCCCGCGCCGGTTTCAATCAGGCACAGGACCCGGCCATTGTAGGAACGGCTCGGTCCCACCCCACGCAGGTCCGCCATGATGCCCTCGGCGACCGTCGGCGCCTGGAAGTGTGCGACGGCACCGGTCTTCGGAATAGGCAAGGCGGTGACGTCTCCCAGCGCAAAGATGCGCTCCTGTCCGATGACGCGGAGCGTGTGCGGATCCACCGACACCCATCCCTCCGGAGCAAGACCCGCCGTTTCGATCGCGGCGGCCACGCGATGCGGTGGCACCAGGACCGCCAGATCAAATCGGATTTCCTTGCCCTCGTGCGAGCGGATCGTCCCGTCGGTGATCTCCTTGACGTTGAACTCCGTGGTCACGCGGATGCCGCGGGCATCCAACAGCGGGTTGACCACCCGCGCCACCTTCTTACCATGAAACACATCGGCAACCGGAGAGAAGTATCGGAGCTCGATGCGGTCGCGCAGGCCGGCGCCGCGGAGATGGTCGTCGAGCAGCAGCACAAACTCCAGCGGCGCCGGTGGGCACTTGTAGACCTTTCGCGTAGGGCCGACGACGATCGTCCCGCGCTCGACGGCGCGAAGCGCCTGCCGGAGATGTATGGCGCCATCCAGATCGTAGAAGTGGTGCACGGATGAGAATCCCGGAACCCGCTCGGGGGTCAAGCGGCATCCGGTCGCCAGGACCAGCCAGTCGTACGGGACTCGCTGACCGTCGACCTGCACGACGTGCGCAGCCGGATCGATCGACCTGACGGTTCCGTGCAGCAATTGCACCCGTGGGTTGAGGAGGCGGCGCAGCGGCCGGGCGAGCGTCTGGGGGTTGTGATTGTTGAACGGCAGGTAGAGCAGACCGGGCTGGTAGACATGGTGGCTCGCGCCGTCGACCACAAGGATGTCCGCGTCCGTAGTGCGCAGACGGCGGGCAAGGCGGTTCGCCACAATAGTTCCGCCCACTCCTGCGCCGAGGATCACCACTCTTCCCCTCATCCGGATTCCCCGACTGCAAGAAAGCCACGGATCCAGCCCACCCGCACGAGGCTGGACAACTGCGGAGTTACTTGGTCATGTCACCTGACGGTGACCGGCAAGGCACACTGCCTCGATCCGATCGGCCAAAATGCTCATGTCATCGAACGTCAGCGCTCCATCTTCCAGCGCTGAGTCCGTCACCACAGCCACGAGACTGCCCTGGGCCTCAGCCTTGTCTGAGATGATCCCTCTCCGGCGCACCTCGATCTTGGGCGTCGGGTGCTGGCTGTAACCCTCGACGAGGATCAAATCGACGCCGCGCACCAGGTCCACGGCTTCCGCAAGGGACAACGTTCCCTCCCGTCGGTACATCGCAGCAGCCTGTCCCGGTCCTGTAATCACGGTGACCGACGCCCCGGCCGCACTGGCACGTGCCGTGTCGGTGCCCGCGTGATCGATGTCAAACCCGTGCACATCATGCTTGACGACAGCCACCTGATAACCACGCCGGCACAGTTCGGGCAGGAGACGCTCGATCAAGAATGTCTTCCCAGCCCCCTTTGCGCCAACGACGCCCAGGACGGGGATATCAAGACGAACAGACGGCTCGATCGGGCCCAGTATGTGCACGCGCACCAGGGCGCCGCGATCAAGGACGCACACCTCGGGTTCCAGCGTGACCAGTCCGTTGGCATCGCTGATAGACCGCACCGTTGCCGTGCCCTGCGCCCGCAGCGGATGCACCAGGATTTTCCCGTCGTTCACCTCCACGCGTGCCCACACGTAGCGGCGCCGACCGGGCTTCACGCTAATCCGCTCGGCCAGGATGCCAGCCAGTGCTGGACGAACATGCCCGCGGTATCCCATCATCGCCCGCAGCGCCGGCCGGACAAGCTCCTCGAAGGCGACCATGGCCGCACCCGGCGTCCCTGGCAGGCCGAACACCGGTGTGGATCCCGCCATGCCAAATGCGGCCGGCGCGCCCGGCTTCATGGGCACGCGCCAGAACATCAGCCGAACGCCGGCTTCCGCCAGAGCCTGCTTCACCACATCGCGTTCGCCCACGGACATGCCGGCGCAGACGATGAGGGCATCGGCCTCCAACCCCTGCCGGATTCTCCCAGCCACCTCCGGGATCTCATCTCGGGCGATCTCCAGGCGCCACGGAATTCCGCCCGCTTCTTCTACGGCCGCGGCGAGGGCGAATGAATTGCTGTCACGCACCTGTCCTGACCGCGGCACCTGCCCCGGCTCGACCAGTTCGTCGCCGACCGTGAGCAGCGCGACTGTCGCCCGGCGCACTACCACGACACGGTCGATGCCCAGACTCGCCAGCAGCCCGAGGTGTCCGGCGCGCAGCTCGATGCCCTGGCGCAGGATCACCTCGCCCCGCCGGGCATCCTCTCCCGCGGGGAAAATGTGCCTCCCGGGCTGGAGCGGTTCCGAGACCATCACCGCGTCTCCGTCGATCTCGGTCCACTCAATAGGAACGACCACGTCGGCGCCTGCAGGAACCGGCGCGCCGGTGGCGATCCGCATCGCCGTCCCAGGTAGCACTGCGGCCTCGGAGGTCCCACCTGCGAATACGGTGCCAACAACGGCCAGGGTGACAGGACGGTCCACAGCAGCCCGCGCGACATCTTCCGAGCGCACCGCGAACCCGTCCATTGCCGAGCGGGGAAACGGCCACAGATCAGCCGGGGCCGCGACATCGTCAGCGAGCACGCGATCGCGGGCGCCGGTGATGCCGACGACTTCAGCGGACAGCCGTTCGACGTGGGCGAGGACGATCTCCAGGGCATCATCGATGGACTGGACTGACGGGATTGTGATGGTCATGGGTGAAGCACCCGGCCGCGCGATAGTCGCTCCGCCTCCCGAAGATCTTCGGGCGTGTTCACGTTGAAGAAGGCCTCGCCGGGATTCCCGAATCGGCGCACTTCGGCCTCTCCAACGAACCGTACCTTCAGGTCAGTCGTCCGGACGAAGTCACGTGCGGAGGCGCTCGGCCGCCTGAGGAATTGTTCGATGTGGGGGGCACACCGGGTGGCGTACACGCCGACCAGAGGCTCAATGCCGCCCCGCCAGCGTGGCACGGTGATGTCCCATCCCGCTGAGGCGCTGCCAAGATATGCCAGCAGATCTTCTGCCAGTACCGGCATGTCCACCGGGACCACGAGCGCCCGGAGATGCCGGATGCGCCGCAGCCCGGTCAGCAGCCCGCCGAGCGGTCCACGCTCCGAAACGTCATCGCGCACCACGCGGGCACGGCCGATGGTCCCTTCCTCACCGTGCGTCACGACGACGACATCGTCCACGAGGCGATCGATCGTCTGCAGGGCCCGGTCGACCAGGGACAGGCCGCGCAGCGCCAGATGGCGCTTGTCGGATCCCATGCGCGTCGACCGGCCCCCGGCGAGCACGATCCCGGACAGCGACCGATGCGTCATCGCCCCGTCAGCGCGGCACCGTCAGCCGCAGTGGCCACCACATGAGCGTGACGTTTTTCTGGCCGTTGCGGTCGCGGTTGCCCCCGTCCCACAGAGCGAAGTTGACATGGGTGAGCTCACCGAGTCGGAATTGGACGTCGGCCTCATCCGGTGTCAGCAGCGGCCGGGTCATGATGACCGTCCACCGGCCGGCCTTCCACCGGCCGACGGCGACGACGTCCTGGCGTGGCTGGGTCGTGATGGTGCCGAAGCCCCAGGCCACCAGGTCTTCGGCCGCCGTGGTGCGTTTCGTCATCGACCGCAGATTGCCGGCGGCGGCGCCGGCGTTGAAGCCCTGGCGGTCCGCCTCGGTCTTGGCCAGATGGACATCGTAGTAGTAGTCCACCGCCATCGCCGGGTAACTGCGGCGGAGATCTGCAGCCCGCGTGAGTTCTTCTTGCCAGGACGCCTTCCACTGCCAGATGTTCACCGGGCGCTGGAGATCGCCCATGAAGGGGTTAGGGAGCGTCCCGGCACGCACCGGGAACTGCAGCGCCACAGCGTCCGGGAACGCGCGCTGTCTGCGATCGGTGGTGCTCGCGGTGGGATCCGCCCACGAGAGCTCGAGGTAGATCATCTTGCCGTCATGGAGGGCACGGAGCCGCACTTCCTTCACGGTGCCGCCTCCGTAGGGCCGGACGATGGTCTGCGGAATCAGGGGAATGGCGCGGGCCGGGGCGCGGCCGAACACCGCAGCAGCACGCTCCACATCCAAAGGTACCTTCGCCGAGGTGAATGGGACGTCGATGGGAGGTTGCTGCGCCTGGCCTGGCATTGTGACCACGCCCAGCACGACCATCGCGAGACTCACGACCAGCGCAGCAGCGATCCGCCGCATCTTGGCTCCCCCTCAGGAGCGTGTTCAGGTTCCGATCAGCTGTAGCGCGTACCCTTCCACACAGCGGGTACAGGCACTCTGCCCGCGACGCCACTGCGGAAAGTCCAGGGCGATCCTTTCCACCACCGGCTCGTCGATCACCAGCGCCCACTCGTGCGTCGGGAAGCCACACAACGGACAGCGCCCTCCGGGCAGCGGCCCCAGGTCATCCAGATCGCCGATCGGGACGACCCCTGCAAAGGACGCAAAGGCCGTTCGGTCGGTGGCCAACTGCAGCAACATCGGATAGGTCGGCCGTTCGCCCTCCCACAGACGGCCGACCGCCCGTACCACCTCGCCAGGTCTCCCGGCGAACACCCGCGTGCCGGCCTCCTCGTACTCGGCCCGCGTACGCAGGGGCTCCCGTCCCACCCGTGCGATCCGGCCGTCCACGCTGCAGTTCCAGAGGAATCCGAAATGCTCTCCCACCAGCCGCAACGGTCCGGCGGCCTCGGGCAGGCCATTCCCATAGCCAAAAGTCGCATCGAGCATGTCGCCGATGTGGCCGCACTCGTGCCGGAGGAATCGCGTCAGACCCCCAGGGTCGCCAAAGCGGACTGGGCGCAGGCGTATCCCGACAGTCCGTCGATCGAGACCGAGTTCGGCGCCTTCTTGCGCCTGGCTCCACCCGCGCGATACGATGGCCTCATCGACAAGACCGGATAGCTCGATGACCACCGCGCGGACCGGCTCACCGCACTGGAGGGTCTCGAAGAGGCGAGCGTACAGCAGTCGAAAGGCCTGGAGCCGCGCCTCGGGCTGGGCGTACTGGACATAAATGCGGTCGGCCGCCCGGCGGTACTCCTCGTTGACCTGCGCGTCGCCGCTCTCGGCCCGCCGGCGGAGCAGCAGGTCCACTACGGCCTCCTGCAGGCCGACCGTGTACCGGATGCGCGGCGGCCCGTCGCTCACAGCGCCGGCTCCAGTGGGCAGCGGTCCGTGCCACACGGCAGCGTTTCCTCCTCAGGATCCAAAGACACCGGCGGCGTGAGTTCGGCCTCCCCGTCGGCGGTGACGCCCAGCGAGACGGCGTCCGCCGTGATGACGGCCTGCGTGAGGTGCGCCAGCGCGCGGTAGAGACCGTCGTTCCTGGCCGCGACCAACCCGCTGAACGCAGGGACCCAGCGGCTGATGTGGTCCCGGACAAACGCCTGGCGCGCCTCGACCAATTGGGAGACCTCCTCCTCCCCCGCGTGGAGGCGGGCATGGGTTTCCCGGAACGCGAGCGCGTGCAGAAACTCGAGTTCCAGACTGAGATGATCGACCCGTTCACCGGCTCCCTCCGCAACCTCCAGGCCGAAGGCCAGGTAGAAACCGGCAATGTCGGCCAGTTGCTGTGCCTGCTGGAAGATGTGGCCGGCGCCGTACTGCGTCTCGTGCAATGGGCAATCGCGGGAGATCTGGTGGCCGAAGAGCCGCCGGTACTCGGCCCGCAGGCCGGCGGGATCCGATGCCGTCAGGGTCGTGGCGATGGATTCCACCAGCTCCCGCCCTCGAACAACACCGATGCCCTCCGCCGCTGCCATCACTGCCGTCAGCACGGCCGGGACCGTCCTGAGCTCGTCCAGCCCGTCGTCCGGCGGACACCACGCCACGGAGAGAAACCGGTACAGCGTGCTCCGCGCCAGGGCCTCTTCGGCCGCGGTCGTGGCAGTCGTCTGGGCGGTCACCATGGCGCACTCATTAGATCGAATTGAGATGCTGCGCCGGCCTGGAGAAGATTGGCTCCTGCACGGTGAGGCGGACGATCTCCTTGCCGGCGCGGTCCAGTCCGATCACGGTGTCGTTGAACATCTCCCACTTCCGGCCCCCGATGGTGGTCTCCAGCACCTTCGGCCCTTCCTCGATCCGGTAGCTAGAGATGATCCGCTGCGTGGTCCGGAACAGCTGCAAAACCGCCAGCAGCTCCCGCGGCGGCGCAGTGTACTGCTCGATGGCGTGATCCACGCCCGGCCCGAACATCTGACGCAGATAGCCTCGAGGCACCCATCGCGGTGGGATGTAGTAGATGTTGGGCTGTGTCCCGAACTGGGGGTACAGCGGCAGGGCCACCTTGGCGACATGGACCAGGTAGTACAGCGGATGCTGGCGGTCTTCGGCCCACAGCCCGTCAGCGTTCAGGCGCACGAGCCCCTGCAGGCGGATCTTCCCCACACAGGCCGCCATGCAGCGCGCCTCCATGGGGCTGCCGCCGAACAGCGGATCTTTGCCCTCAATCCGCGGGTAGCAGCCGATGCATTTCTCGCTGACCCGCGTGAAGCTGTTGAACATCGGCTTCTTGTAGGGGCAGGCCTCCACGCACTTCCGGTAGCCCCGACAGCGCTGCTGGTCGATGAGGACGATCCCATCCTCCGGCCGCTTGTAGATGGCATTGCGGGGACAGGCGGCCAGGCACGCCGGGTACGTGCAGTGGTTGCAGATGCGCTGCAGGTGGAAGAACCAGGTCCGGTGTTCCGGCAGTTGTTCGCCCGTCGGGTGGAAGGTCCCCGGCGCGGTCGGATAGGCCGTCGATGTATCCTCGTAGATGTTGGGCGCCCGCCACTCCTCGTCGGAGGGCAGGTAGCCCACCGCCTGGTCGCCCTTCGCCGCCGCCTCGAAGATGGTCTTGCCCGCAAACGTGCCGTACGGCGCCTTGCG
The DNA here is from genome assembly GCA_035292085.1 of bacterium. Classification (GTDB taxonomy): domain Bacteria; phylum Sysuimicrobiota; class Sysuimicrobiia; order Sysuimicrobiales; family Kaftiobacteriaceae; genus DASXUC01. Next base: position 3,794 of record DATDQT010000072.1, on the reverse strand, counting down.
GGCGTCCGGCCTCCGGGCGTCCCAGGTCTGACCGCCCGGGTTGGCCTGTTCGAGCAACTCAAGGGTCTTGACGTCCCAGAACTGTGGATAGCCGCCGTAGGGCTTGGTCTCGACGTTGTTCCACCACATGTACTCCTGCCCGCGGCTGAACGTCCAGGTACTCTTGCAGGCCATGGTGCAGGTCTGGCACCCGATGCAGCGGTTGGTGTTGAACACGGCGGCAAACTGAAAGCGGGGGTGCCGCTCTTCGAAGCGGTAGGCCATGTTCCGGCCGAGCTGCCAGTTGTAGACCTCAGGCATCCGGCCCCTCCTGCTCCGTGATCCGCCACACACCCCACCGGGCCACGATCTGCGTGATGAGCCCCCTGACGTAGTCCTCGCCGCGCTGTTGATAGATCACGTGGAGGGTGCCGTAGAAGGGGTCGCGGAAGAGGGCGAGCAGTCGGTCGGCGTCCCACCCATCGCGCACGTAGTCCTCGACGAGGCACCGGGCCATCTCGTCAAGCGCTCCTTCGTCTGCGGCCAGCGACACGCCCACGAGCTCCAGGGGATCGTCTGGTTCGAACTGCTTAGCCACGACTCACCTCTTTCTGACCCGCACGAGCTCACCGGCCAGGTAGCGCTTCATGAAGGCGTTCTCGCGGCCGGGAGTGAAACCGGTCCGGGCTGGTTCCCACAGCCCCTTCCCCCCGATGCCCCCGTCCTCAGCCTTGGTGATCTTCACGAGCGTCTCTTTTGGCACGGTGTTCACGGCGTGATTGTCGGCCTCGCCGCCGAAGAGGAACGCCATGGTGGCTTTGGACTTGTGGAACAGCGTGTCGGTCTGGTGCATCGGCATCAGCCAGTCCCGGGTGAGCGACTGCTGACTGCCATAACGGAAGTTCGCCTGGTAGCCGGTGTCCTCAGAGCGCGCCAGGCCGTCGGGACGGGTTTCGTGCGCCCGCACGGACTTCTCGGTGGCGATGAACGAGGCGTGCTTCATCATCAGGACGTTGTAGGGATAGGCCGGGTTGAATTTCACCCGCACCATGCAGCGGGCCACCCGGTAGAACGGGTCGTTGGGTTTCCAGCCGATGTACGGGCGGTCGGCGGCATAGGCATCCACATACACGTAGTCGCCGTCGTTGATACCCAGGTCCCTGGCCGCCTGCGGGTTGATGTGCATCTGGTGCTCGCCCACGCCCGGGGCGCGCTTGTCCAGACGGTAGGGATCGCCAAAGTTGGAATCCCAGATCAGGTTCCAGTCCACCGCACTCCAGCTGGAATGCACGCGGTGCCGCGTCTTGGGTGTGAGGAAGTAGAATCGGTAGCCCTGCTCCCACAGCGGGTTCTTGGTCTGCTTCGCCTCGCGCCACGGCATCTTCACGTTGCGCACGGTGCGCTGGTCCCAGTGCATGGCATCCAGGGGGATGCCGTAGTCCTCCGGCCGCAGCAACGGGTTGCTGCTGACGATGACGTTGGGCAAGTACGGGGTGGCTTCCGGTCCCTCGCGGTGCACGATGAAGTTCTCCCCGTACTCGATGGCCTCGGGGAGATCGCAGTAGCTGTTGAGCCGGCCGGTGTCGGTGTAGAACGGCTCGCTGTCGTGCACCTGCTCATAGAACGGCACCCGCGGATAGGTACGGAACAGCATCAGGGCCGCGCCGGGCTCGCCGTACTTGCCCTTGACGATCTCCTCGACCCGGTACCCGACGGTGGAGGTGGAGCTGTCGAGAATCCGCTGGATATAGACCTCCGGTCGCCGCTCCAGCAGGAACCGGAAGTAGTCCCGAAACCGCCGGTCCTTGGTGAGGGCGGCGAGCTTGCCGGCCACTTCCGCGATGATGAGCCCGTCGTCCTTGGTGTCGTAGAGCGGCTTGATACCGCCCTTCCAGATCTGCAGGAAGGGGTTGCTGCACGATGCCGTCAGTTCGTGAGTTTCAAACTCCGCCCACGAGTTCGCCGGCAGGATAATGTCGGCATACTCGGCGCTGGCGGTCATCTCGACGTCCTGGTTGATGATCAGCTCCACGTTGGGGTTGACGTGCTTGATGACGCCGTAGGCCCACTTGGCGTTGTTGATCAGGTTGACGTTGTTGTACCAGATGACTTTGGTGGGTGTGGGCATGTGGGTCTGGCCTGTGAACACCTTGCGGCCGGCCTTGGGCGTCGTCACGATCAACGGCACATCGCCGTGGTCCCAATACGCGGGCTCCTCGTCCTTGGCGTGCTTCTTGACTTTGATGTCCTTCCCGGAGGTCGTGGAGGTCAGCGTCGCGTGGAACGGGTCTTCAAAGAACCACCCGAGGATGCCGGGGCCCGTCCAGGGCGAGCCCTGGAAGAGAGCGGCTTTGTAGTTGCCTGCCCAGGTGTGGCAGCCGCCGCCGGGGATGCCGATGTTCCCGGTCAGCATGAGGGGCAGGTAGAAGGCGCGGTTGGCCAAGGTGGCATGGAACCAGTGGTTGATGCCCTCGCCGATGTGAATGCCCACGGGCTTCATCGTCGCGATGTCCCGGGCCAGGCGTTCAATCATCTCCCTCGGGACCTGCGTGATCTCCGTCACGGTGGCCAGATCGTAGTCGCGCAGGTGGTCCCGGTACGCCTCCCAGATCGTGAGGCACTCCACTTCCCGGCCGTCGGTCAGGCGCACCTTGCCGCGCCAGCGCAACTCCGGGTCCAGCCCCGCCTTCACCAGGCGTTCGCCCACGTGGTCGCGGGTGACGGGTCGAAACCCTCTGGCCTGGCGGTCGTAGACGACGAAGTCGCCCAGCTTCTTGTACTGGTCGGGTTTGAGGTTGTGGCGCGTGAAGCTGGGCCCTTTCGGATCGAGGCCGGGCTTGTGGTTGGCGAAGACCTCGGAGGCGCGCAGCCGCCGCAGCGTGTCGGCGCGGATCAGCAGCGGAAAATCGGTGAACCGCTTCACAAACGCCTCATCATACCAGCGCCGGTCCATCATCAGCCGGGTGATCCCCAGGAACAGCGCGGCATCGGTCTGCGGCCGGATAGGCATCCAGTAGTCGGCCTTCGCCGCCGGTGGGCTGTACTCGGGCGTGATGACAACGATCTTGGCCCCCCGCTCCATCAGCTCGTTGAAGAAATGACTCTCCGGCATCTTGTTCTCAATCAGGTTCTTGCCGATCTGGATGTGCAGCCGGGCATGGCGGAGTTCGTTGAAGTCCACGTCGGAGGCCTGCAGGCCATGCACGAACGGCTGCCCGGGGGCCTGATCCCCGTGCCATGTGTAGTTGCTCCACGTGCGCGCCCCCAGCGCCTGGTCGGAGGCCACCTTGCGTACGTGGACGTCTAGGAGCGCCATGGCGTTGGCCATGCGGTAGAGGCCGTACTTCCCGATCACGCCCGTCAGTCCCATCCCGCCGCGGAATTTAAAGGTCAGCACGCCGGCTTCGTGCATCGCCTCCACCATCTCCGGAGCATAGCCCTGGGCCAGCAGGCGCTTCGCGCCTCCCTTGCCGCTGTACCGCCTGGCGATGGCAATGAACGCCTGAGCCATGTACGTGTAGACTTGGTCCCAGGTGACGCGCTCGAACGTGTCCAGACCGCGGCTGTCAAAGCGATAGCGGCGCTTCAGCTCGGGCGTCAGGGCGGGGAAGCCGGCATCCGCCCACTGCTTCCACCCCCGGCGAACCATCGGGTATTTGAGCCGGTACGGCCCATAGACACGCCGATGGAACGTGTACCCTTTCAGACAGCCCCGTGGATTCCAATGGGGCGTGGCCCTGTTGCCGTACAGGTCCGCGTACCGTTGGACGTCGTAGTTCTGCTCGATCCGCATGATCACGCCGTTGCGCACGAAC